>NZ_JRKC01000101.1:0-36994 GCF_000800925.1 Microbacterium sp. ZOR0019
GGCCAGGAGCGCGTCGACGCGCTCGGCCTCGGCGACGCGGCGGGCCCGAGCGACTGCGGTCTCGAGCGCCTGCACGCCCTCCTCCGAGATCGCGCCGTCGGGTGTGAGGTAGCGCATGAGGCGCAGCACCGTCCTGTCGCTCGTGGTCGCGAGCGGACGTCCACCGGGGCGGACGTCCGCCGCCAGCATGTGAACGGTGTTGGATCCGATGTCGAGGACTCCCAGGCGCACGGAAAGAGACTACTCGCGCCCGGATACGATGTACTGCGTGACCACCGCCGACCCCACGCTGCCGCTGTCGCCCTATCGGGAGATCGGGCGCGCGGAGTGGGCACGTCTCGCCGCCGGTCTCGATCAGCCGCTCACCGAGACCGAGGTCGTCGAACTCCGCGGTATCGGGGACCGTCTGTCCCTCACCGAGGTGCGCGAGGTGTACCTGCCGCTGAGTCGTCTGCTCAGCCTGTACGCGACGGCGACGAAGCGTCTGGGCGCCGCCACCTCGTCGTTCCTGCAGGAGGACGACACGACGACGCCCTTCGTCGTCGGCGTCGCGGGCTCGGTCGCGGTCGGCAAGTCGACGATCGCCCGTCTGCTGCGCGAGCTGATGAGCCGCTGGCCCGGCACCCCGCGAGTGGAGCTGGTCACCACCGATGGTTTCCTCTATCCGAACGCCGAGCTCGAACGCCGCGGCATCATGGACCGCAAGGGCTTCCCGGAGTCGTACGACCGGCGTGCGCTGATCGAGTTCCTGACCGAGGTCAAGAGCGGGGCCACCGAAGTGCGCGCGCCCTTCTACTCCCACATGCGCTACGACATCGTCCCCGACGCGAACGTCGTGGTGCGTCGCCCCGACGTCGTCATCGTCGAGGGGCTGAACGTGCTGCAGCCGCCGCCCGCCCCGAACGACGTCGCGGTGAGCGACCTGTTCGATTTCTCGATCTTCGTCGATGCCGAGACCTCGCACATCGAGAAGTGGTACGTCGATCGCTTCCTCGCTCTGCGGCAGGCGGCGTTCAGCAACCCCTCGTCCTATTTCAACGTGTTCGCCCATCTCACCGATGAGGAGGCGATCACGACCGCCCTCGGGTATTGGAACGAGATCAACATGCCCAACCTCGTCGAGAACGTGATGCCCACGCGACACCGGGCGCGACTCGTGTTGCGCAAGGGCGCCGACCACGACGTCGAGAGCGTGCTGCTGCGCAAGCTCTGAGGAGCACGCCGACCGAAATATTGTTCGGACGACTCGCAAAAATCCCGGCTTACTCTTGTTCGCATGTGTGGAATCGTCGGATACGTGGGCCCGCGCCCCAGCCAGGACATCCTTCTTGCCGGCCTCGCCCGCCTCGAGTATCGCGGCTATGACTCCGCGGGCGTTGCCGTGATCGACGGTGACGGATCCCTCGGCATGCGGAAGAAGGCGGGCAAGCTCGCGAAGCTGCGCGACTCGCTCGCCGACGCGCCGCTCCCCGACGGGTCGACCGGTATCGGTCACACGCGCTGGGCGACGCACGGCGGACCGACCGACGTCAACGCCCACCCGCACCTGGCGGACGACGACAGGCTCGCCGTCATCCACAACGGCATCATCGAGAACTTCTCGGCCCTGCGTGAAGAGCTGCTCGCCGACGGTGTGGTGTTCCGCAGCGAGACCGACACCGAGGTCGCAGCCGCCCTGCTCGGGCGTGAGTACGCCGGCAATGGCGGAGACCTGCAGCTCGCCTTCCGCAACGTCGTGAACCGCCTCGAGGGGGCGTTCACGCTTCTCGCGATGCACCAGGACCACCCGGGCCTCGTGGTCGGTGCCCGCCGCAACTCGCCGCTCGTGATCGGTCTCGGCGAGGGCGAGAACTTCCTCGGCTCCGACGTGGCCGCCTTCATCGAGCACACGCGCAAGGCCTTGGCGATCGGCCAGGACCAGATCGTCTCGATCACCCCCGACTCCATCAGCGTCATCGACTTCGCCGGCACCCCGGTCGAGCCCGAGCCCTTCGACGTCTCGTGGGACGCCGCCGCCGCCGAGAAGGGCGGATGGTCGAGCTTCATGGCCAAGGAGGTCTCCGAGCAGCCCGAGGCCGTGGCGAACACGATCCGTGGCCGCATCCAGGACGGCCAGGTCGTCATCCCCGAGCTCGACGGCCTCGACGACCTCTTCACCGGGATCAACCGCGTCATCATCACCGCGTGCGGCACGGCTTCGTATGCGGCCCTCGTCGGCAAGTACGCGATCGAGCAGTGGGCGCGCGTCGCGGTCGATGTGGAGCTCGCGCACGAGTTCCGCTACCGCGATCCGGTGATCGGCGCCGACACCCTCGTCGTGTCGATCAGCCAGTCGGGCGAGACCATGGACACCCTGATGGCCGTGAAGTACGCCCGGGAGCGAGGCGCCCGCACGCTCTCGATCTGCAACACCCAGGGTGCGACCATCCCGCGCGAGTCGGACGCCGTCGTCTACACCCACGCCGGCCCCGAGGTCGCGGTCGCCTCGACCAAGGCCTTCTCGGCGCAGATCACCGCCCTGCTGCTGCTCGGCCTGCACATGGGGCGCGTGCGCGGCACCGTGGCCGACGCCTCGACCGACGTCGCGGAACTCACCGAGCTCCCCGCGAAGATCGCCGAGGTCCTCGAGAGCGAGCAGGAGCACGTCACCCAGCTCGCCGGATGGATGGCCGACACCCGCTCGGTGCTGTTCCTCGGTCGCCACGTCGGCTTCCCGATCGCCCTCGAAGGTGCGCTCAAGCTCAAGGAGATCTCCTACATCCACGCGGAGGGCTTCGCCGCGGGCGAGCTCAAGCACGGTCCGATCGCTCTGATCGAGCCGGGGCAGCCCGTGTTCGTGCTGGTGCCCTCCCCGCGTCACTCCGCGCTCGTGCACTCGAAGGTCGTCTCGAACATCCAGGAGATCCGTGCTCGCGGTGCCCGGGTGATCGTGGTGGCCGAAGAGGGCGATGCGGCCGTGCTGCCGTTCGCCGACGAGGTCATCCACATCCCGCTCGCCGGAGCGATGTTCGAGCCGCTGCTCTCGGTCGTGCCGCTGCAGATCTTCGCGATGGCGCTCGCCACCGCGAAGGGCCTGGACGTGGACCAGCCCCGGAACCTCGCGAAGTCCGTCACAGTCGAGTAAGACCGGCTTCGAATCACGCGAATGGCTCCGTTTCCACCGGAAACGGAGCCATTCGCGCGACATCAACCGGATGCATGCTCGATAGGCTGAACGGATGATCATCGGCACCGGCATCGACCTCGTGGACATCCCGCGGTTCGAGCGCACGATGACCCGGACCCCCCGCCTCCTGGAGCGGCTCTTCGCCCCGTCGGAGCGCCCGCTGCGTCTTCCTTCCCTGGCGGCGAGGTATGCGGCCAAAGAGGCGCTGATCAAAGCACTCGGCGGCTCGGACGGGGTGCACTGGACCGAGATCGAGATCGCCTCGGAGGCGTCGGGTCGTCCGCACTTCGTCCTCTCCGGCTCGACGGCCGCGGTCGTCGAGGAGCGCGGCATCCGCACCCTGCATCTGACCCTCACCCACGACGCGGGCCTCGCTGCCGCGTTCGTCGTCGCAGAAGGAGCGCCGCTGTGACCGTCCCGTTCCGTGAGGCGACCATCGACCTCGATGCCGTCGCCGACAATGTGCGGCACTTCCGCCGCCTCACCGGCGTCGAGGTGATCGCGGTCGTCAAGGCCGGCGCCTACGGGCACGGTGCTGCCGCGACCGCCGTCGCCGCGCTCTCCGCCGGAGCGACACGCCTCGGCGTCGCCGAGATCCCCGAGGCCCTCGAACTGCGCAGGCAGGGCGTGCACGCGCCGATCATGGCCTGGTTGCACGCGCCGGGCGAGCGGTTCGAGCACGCCGCGGCCCAAGACGTGGAGATCGGTGTCTCCTCCTTCGATCAGCTCGAGGCCGCCGCTGCCGCTGCCGCCGTCGACCGTCCGGTCGGGGTGCACCTCAAGTTCGAGACGGGGCTGTCGCGCAACGGCATCGCTCCTGCCGACTGGGGGCGGGTACTGGCCGAGGCCGCGCGTCTGGAGCGGATCGGACGGCTGCGTATCGTCGGCCTTTTCAGTCACCTCTCCAACACCTCCGCGGAGGACGACCGGGCTGCGCTGGCGAAGTTCGAGGAAGGTGTCGCCGCGGCCGCCTCTTTCGGTATCCATCCCGAGATCCGGCACATCGCCGCCACCGCCGCAGCGATCGACCTGCCCGAGATGCGGCTCGATGCCGTGCGCATCGGCATCGGGCTGTTCGGCCTCTCGCCGTTCGACGACCGCAGCTCCGCCGAGCTCGGTCTGCGTCCGGCGATGACTCTGCGCGGAGCGATCGCCGCGGTCCGCCGGGTGCCCGCGGGCACGGGTGTCTCCTACGGCTACGCCCACCGCACGGATCGCGACACGACGCTGGTGCTCGTGCCCCTCGGATACGCCGACGGTGTGCCGCGGAACGCCTCGGGCAGGCTCCCCGTCTCGATCGGCGGACGGCGGTTCGTGAACGTCGGGAGGATCGCGATGGATCAGTTCGTCGTCGACGTCGGTGACACGCCGGTCTCGGTCGGGGACGAGGTGGTGCTGTTCGGCGATCCCACCCTCGGTGTGCCCTCGGCGGCGGACTGGGCGGCGGCCGCCGGCACCATCAACTACGAGATCGTCACGCGCATCGGTCCCCGGGTGCCGCGGAGGACGTCGTGAGCGTGGACCCCGCTTTCCTCGGCAGACGGGAGATCGCGACGTCCGAGGAGATGGAGCAGCTCGGCTTCCGGATCGGTGAGCAACTGGAGGCGGGCGACCTGCTCATCCTCACCGGACCGCTGGGCGCCGGGAAGACGACGTTCACCCGTGGTCTCGCCGAAGGGCTCGGTGTGCGCGGACCCGTGCAGAGTCCGACCTTCGTGATCGCCCGCACCCACCCGTCGCTGGTCGGGCGTGCGCCGCTCGTGCACGTCGACGCGTACCGACTCGGATCGGCGGCAGAGCTCGAGGACCTCGACCTCGACCTCGAGCGCTCGGTGGTCGTGATCGAGTGGGGGAGGGGTATGGCCGAGGAGCTCGCGGAGTCGTGGTGGGACATCGAGCTCGAACGTCCGGTCGGCGTCTCCGAACTCGACTCGGCGGACCTCGACCCCTCTGAACTCGACGCGGACGCCCCGCGGATCGTGACCATCATGCGCGAGGGGACCCCATGAGTGCGGCGACCTCCCCTCTCGTAGCCGTGATCATCGACGACGACCCGGGGGTCCGCTCACTCCTGGACGAGGTGTTCCTCGCCGCCGGATTCGAGACCTTCCTCGCCGGATCAGGTCCGGACGGCATCGTGGCCGTCGAGCAGCATCGCCCGGTGATCACCACCCTCGACGTCAACCTGCCGGGGATCGACGGCTTCGAGGTCGCGCGCCGGATCCGGCAGGTCAGCGACACCTTCATCATCATGCTCTCGGCGCTGTCTGACGAGTCCGATGTGGTCCTCGGCCTGACCTCCGGCGCGGATGAGTACCTCGTGAAGCCGTTCCGGCCACGCGAGCTTCGCGCTCGCATCCAGGCACTTCTGAGGCGCCCGCACCCCGCGGCCCCGTCGCCGACGACCGAGCCGCGCCCTGCGAGCGGAAACGAGCCGTCCGCCGACGGTGCGACGGTGCTGACGTGGCGGGGCCGGGTGCATCGCGACCTCAGCCTCGATCTGGACACACGGCTGGTGCTCGTCGGCCAGAAGCGCATAGATCTCACTCCTACGGAGTTCGACCTGCTCGCGGCGATCCTCGAAGCGAACATCCGGGTGTCCAGCAAGGCTGAACTCGCGCGTGGGCTGCGCGGAGCGCCACCGGGGTCGAACGACTACGTGAGCGAACCCGACAAGCGGGCGATCGAGACGCACATCGCGAATCTACGACGAAAGCTGGGCGACAGCTCGGCGAGGCCGCGCTACATCGAGACCGTTCGCGGAGTCGGTTACCGCCTGACGCCGGCTGATGACGCGGCGGGCTGAACCGGGGCGGGGCCGCGGCTCCCCAGCCGCGGCCCCGGCGCCTGCGAATCCCCATTCGCGTGGCCCCGGCGTCTGCGTTGTTCCCCAGTCGCAGTATCGGCCCCACTCAGAATGCTAGGGGCGAGAGGCCTCCTGAAGAGCGGGCTCGACGGATCTTTGAGTAATCTTGCGGGAAACCTGAGCTTCGAGCGGAAAGGCGAGCGTCGATGATCCGCACTGTGTCGATCTGGCGCTGGCAACTGGTCTTCACCGGTAGCGTGGTCGCGATCGTCGTGATGGTCACGGCCTTCAACCCCCATACTTTCGCCAACATCTTGGTCGTCGCGGGGGCCGTGCTCGTCCTCGTCACCAGCGTGCTCACGCTGGCCGTGCCGTGGCACCGTCTGCCGCGCTCCGCCGCTGCCGTCGTGCCACTCCTGGATGCGCTCGCGATCGGCTTCACCACCAATGCGCCGGACCTCCGCCTCGGGTTCCTTTGGGTGTTCCCGATCGTCTGGCTGGCCACGTACTTCACCCTGCCGTGGGTGTTCGGCGGCATCGTCTTCATCAGCGCCACCCTCGTGCTCTTCGCCGAGCAGAGCGGCTCGCCGGCGGACATCCTGCTGCGACTCCTCACGCTCGTCATCACCCTGGGATTCCTCGGCGTGACGGTGCGCATCGGTGCACAGCGCTCTCGGGCGGCGCGTCGGCTTCTGCAACGTCGTTCCGAGCAGGTCAATCGTGCCGCGGTGCGAGCGGAGGCGAATCAGCGGCGGGTGATCCAGATCGTCGACGCTCTGAGCGTCGCCCTCGTCGTCGTCACGGCGGGAGGGCGCATCCTGCAGATGAACGACGCGTACCGAGCGCTCTACGGCCGCGACCGCTTCGGCGCGGAGCTCTCCACGGCCGCAGTCGAGTACGACGCCCGGCGTGGTGTCGCGCTGCCCCCCTCGCGCACCTCCCTCGCCCGCGCCGCCGGCGGAGAGAAACTCAGTGCCGAGCGTGTGTGGCTGTTCGACGGCGCGGGACAATGGCGGGCGCTCGAGGTGAGCACGGAGCCGATGGCCAGCGCGGGCGAGGGCGAGGCGATCACTCTGGTCGTGATCGACGACGTGACCGCTCGGCTCGAGGTCGACGAGGAACGTCGGGCCTTCAACGCCATGATCTCGCACGAGTTGCGCAATCCCCTCACCGCGATCGTCGGCCACGTGGACCTGCTCCGTGAGCGCGAAGACCTGCCGGGGCGGGTCCCTGCACAGCTCGAGATCATCGCGAATGCGGGAGAGCGCATGCAGGACCTGGTCACGAGCATCCTCCGGCAGACGAGTCACACCGCCCAGGATCCTTTCGAATCCGTGGATCTGCGCGAGGTCGTCGAATCGGCAGCGGCATCGTACGCTCCCGTCATCTCGAGCAACAGGCAGACGCTGCGGGTCGGAGGCGCCGAGAGCCTGGTCGTCTCCGGCGATGCCTTCCGGCTGCGGCAGGTCGTCGACAACCTGCTCAGCAACGCCGCGAAGTACACCCCCGCGGGCGGACACATCGGTATCGAGCTCGACGCGATGGCGGGCGGCCACGCGGTGGTCACGATCGTCGACGACGGATTCGGCATCGCGGCAGACGACGTCGCCCGCGTGTTCGAGCCCTACTTCCGCACCGACAGCGCCGTGCGCGCCGGTATCGGCGGCACCGGCCTCGGTATGGGCATCGTGCGGGAGATCGTCTCCGCGCATGAAGGCAGTATCGACATCGCCAGTGAGGTCGGTGTCGGCACCCGCGTGACTCTGCGCTTCCCGCAGCGTCGAGTGATGGAGGCTCAGGTATGACCCCGCTCGTTCCCGTCAACGTCGACGTCACCACCAGCATGGTCGCGGTCGTCACGGTGCTCACAGCCCTGGTGATCGGTCTGGGCACCCTCGCGCGCCCGAGCAGGGCGACCGTCACCTGGGGGGCGGCCTTCGGCCTGGGAATGCTCGGGGCCTACCTCTGGCTCGCCGGGCAGCAGATGACCGAGACCAGGGCTCTGCTCGCCGCCGCCTCGGCCCTGCTGCTGTGCTTCGAGCCGTTGGTGTGGATCGGTCTGCGGATGCACTTCGGCCGTCGCGCTCGCTGGTGGCTGGTGATTCCCTTCCTCGTCATCGCGCCGGCGCTGCTGGTGACGACGGCGGACACCCCGTGGTATCTGCCGTCGTTCCACCTCGTCTTCCTGGGCAGTGCCGTCTTCGGCGGGCTCGTGGCCTACGAGTTGCTGCGCGATCGCCCGGCCGCGAGGGACATCGTGCTCCCGCTGGCGCTCGCCTCCTGTGGACTGGTCGTGGTCGCGGTCGTGAGCACCGTGTCCGCACTGCTGTCGGGCGGGACGGCGGTCGGAGCTCAACTGGGTGCGCTGCGCGGCATGAACGCCGTCGGAACCGTGGTGGTGAGCACCTGTGCCGCGTTCACCCTCGTCCTGATGGTGCGGGTGGAGTCGAAGAAGAGCGATGTCGGCGATTTCGTGGAGCGTGCGCGTCGTCGGC
This sequence comes from Microbacterium sp. ZOR0019, assembly GCF_000800925.1. Taxonomy (NCBI): domain Bacteria; kingdom Bacillati; phylum Actinomycetota; class Actinomycetes; order Micrococcales; family Microbacteriaceae; genus Microbacterium; species Microbacterium sp. ZOR0019. Next base: position 8,468 of record NZ_JRKC01000101.1, read on the forward strand.
TCCGCAAAGCCGAAGCGCAGAACGACTTCCCGTGGTCGGTGCTCGACATCCGACTCGACGACCCCGCCGATCTCCGAGAGGCATCGACGGGTTCCGCGTTCGCGCTCGTCGTCGATCGGTTCCACCAGGACATCCAGGAGGCCCTACCGGCCTCGGCCGACGCCGACCGGGTGGAGGATGGCCGGGCGATCGTCGTGATCCGCGGGGGTGACGAGTCGGTCCGCCACCATCTGCGGGAGATCCTGACCCGTGTCTCGGTGATCGACAGGGAGACGACGACCGGGATCCGGTCGTCCGCCAGCATCGGCTGGGCGACGGCTTCGGTCGTCGGATTCGACTTCGACCTGCTCGTGGCCACGGCGGAGCAGGCGGCCGGCCGAGCGCGGGCCGCGGGAGGCGACCAGTGGAAGCGGGCGGACGCCGCGGATCTGGCGCGGGTCGTGACGCCCGTCGACTAGGAGTCTCGGGACTCCCGGCCCCGGGCGAGGGCAGCGGCGATCGCGCCCTCCGCATCGGCGCCGGTCTCGGCCGCGGCCGACACGTTCTCGGCGACGACCGCCTCGATGATCTCGGTGCGCTGGATGCGGGTCTCGCGCGGGGCCTTCACGCCGATGCGCACACTGTCGCCCTTGATCTCGAGCAGCGTGATCTCGATGTCGCCGTCGATGCGCACGCTCTCACCGATCCGCCTCGTCAAAACCAGCATTCGTTCAGCCTACTGCCGCCGAGACGGCTCCGACCGCGGGCGAGGGTGCGGGGGCATCTCGGACGACGCCGACGGTCTCGATCGTGAGCGCGGCGGAGGTCGCCTCGGTGTACGAGAGCACCGGTAGCCCGTCGGTCTGTGCGGACACGAGCCGACGTACCGCCGGACGTAGCGACGGGGCACACACCAGGACCGGCTCGCCCCCCTCGTGCACCGAGGCGACCGCCTGCTTCACCGACTCCACGACGGCCTCCATCCGCTGGGGGTCGAACACGATCTGAGTGCCCTCGTCGCTCGTACGCAGGCTCTCGAGCATCGCCTGCTCGAGAAGCGGATTGATCATCACCACCCGTAGGACGCCGCCATCCGCGAACCGCGCCGCGATCGCCGGGCCGAGAGCAGCCCGTGCGGCTTCGATCAGGCCCTCCGGATCGGTGGAGACCCTCGCCCGCAGCGCGAGTGCTTCGTAGATGCGGCTGAGGTCGTTGATCGGGACCCGCTCTGCGAGGAGTCCCTGGAGCACGCGCTGCACCTCGGCGAGCGACAGCAATGCCGGGGTGAGCTCCTCGACCGCGGCGGGGGAGGCCTGTTTGAGCGCGTCCGTGAGCTGGCGCACGTCTTCTCGGCTGAGCAGCCGCGCGGCGTGGGCGTGGATCACGCTGGAGAGGTGCGTGATGATCACGCTCGCCCTGTCGACCACGGTCGCTCCGGAGAACTCGGCGCTGTGGCGCATCTCGAGGGGGATCCACTTGCCCTCGAGCCCGAACACCGGGTCGAGCGTCGCGGCGCCGGGGAGGGACTCCAGGCCCTGCCCGAGCGCGAGGACGGAGCCGGCCGGAGCGGTGCCCCTCCCGGTCTCGACCCCGGCGATGCGGATGACATAGGTGGACTGGGGCAGCTCGATGCTGTCCCGGGTGCGCACCGGCGGCGCGATGAGTCCCAGATCGAGGGCGATCCGCCGTCGCAGTGCCTTCACGCGCGCGAGGAGGTCATCGGGTCCTCCGGTGACCAGATCGACGATGTCGGGGGAGAGCAGGATCTCGAGCGGGTGCACGCGCATCTTCTCGATCAGCTCCTCCGGCTGATCCGCGGGGGCCGGCGTCGTCGTCTGCGCGGCGATGGCTTCGTCACGCTTCTGCGTCGCCTTGATGCGCTGCGCGATCAGCAGCAGAAGAGCGCCGATCGCCACGAACGGCAGCATCGGCATGTGCGGGATGAGCGACATGATGATCGCGGCGCAACCGGCGATGATGAGCGCATTGCGGGACTGACCGAGCTGTGCGGACGCGGCGCTACCCATCTCGGCTTCCGCCGTCGAACGGGTCACGATCATGCCGGTGGACACCGCCATCAGCAGGGCCGGGATCTGCGTGACGAGCCCGTCGCCGATGGTGAGGAGGCTGTACGTGCTCACGGCCCCGTCGATCGTCATGCCGTGCTGGACGATCCCGATCGCGATGCCGCCGACCACGTTGATGATGATGATGACGAGTCCGGCGATCGCGTCGCCCTTGACGAACTTGGAGGCACCGTCCATGGCGCCGTAGAAGTCGGCCTCGGCGGCGACCTCTGCGCGACGCTCCCGGGCTTCCGCGTCGGTGATGAGTCCCGCATTGAGGTCGGCGTCGATCGCCATCTGCTTGCCGGGCATGGCATCGAGGGTGAACCTCGCCCCGACCTCCGCGACGCGCTCCGCGCCCTTGGTCACCACCACGAACTGGATGACGACGAGGATCAGGAAGACGACGGCGCCGATGATGAGCGAGCCGCCGACGGCGATCGCACCGAACGCCTCGATGACCTGTCCGGCGTAGGCCTCCCCGAGCACCAGACGCGTGGAGGCGACGTTGAGACCCAGCCGGAACAGCGTCGCCACGAGCAGCAGCGAGGGGAACACCGAGAAGTCGAGGGGCTTCTTCACGAACATCGACGTGAGCAGGATCACGAGCGCGAACATGATGTTCAGGATGATCAGGATGTCGAGCAGGAACGGTGGCACCGGGACGACGAGCAGCATGATGATGCCGACGACGCCGACGGGCACCATGAGCTTGAGGAAGAGCTGTCTCATACGGTCCTCCGATAGGGAAGGGAATGGATGCCGCGCGCGGCCCCGCGCCGCCGCAGGGCGTCGACGAACACGAGTACGCGGGCGACGGCGTTGTACAGGTCCTCGGGGATCTCCTGGCCCAGTTCGCACGCGGCGTGCAGGGCACGAGCGAGCGAGACCTCACGCACCAGCGGGACACCGGTCCGTGTCGCTTCCTCGCGAATGCGCTCCGCGACGACGCCGCTGCCCTTCGCGACGACCTTGGGTGCGGCGCGTCCGACCTCGTATCGGAGCGCGACGGCGATGTGCGTGGGATTGACGAGGACCACGTCGGATCCCGCGACCGCGGAGATCATGCGGTTGCGGCTGATGGCCAGCTGTCGGGAACGCCGCTGCTGACGGATCAGGGGGTCGCCCTCGGAGTTCTTGTTCTCGTCGCGCACCTCGCGCTTGGTCATGCGGGTGTGCTTGCGGTTGCGTCGCATCACGACGAACATGTCGATCGCGGCCAGTACCAGTCCGACGGCGATGGCGGTCTGCAGGAGGGCGGCCGTCCCCTCGCTCGCGGTGCCGAGCAGCCGCGAGATCGAGTGTGCGCCGCTGGCGGTCAGCACGGGCATCAGGCTCGCGATCACGAACCACAGCGCGATGCCGATGGCCGCGGTCTTCAGAAGCGCCTTGGCGCCCTCCCAGAGGGCCTGCATGCCGAAGACGCGGCGGATCCCGGTGACGACGTTGAACTGCTCGAAGCGTCCGGTCAGCGGTTTCAGGTGCACCCCGCCCTGGATCACCGCACCGATCAGCGTGACGATCGCGACCGCGGCCAGCATCACGGCGAGCGTGGGCAGCACGGAGGCGAGGCCGCGACCGAGGGCGGTGAGTGCCGCTTCCGGCGTCGGAGCATCGACCAGCGAGGTCAGCGTGAGCAGCTGCTCGGTGCCGGCCGATGCCCCGAGGGCGATGGCAGCGGGCATGGTGACGGCCGCGGCGCCGATGCCCAGCCACGCGGTGAGATCCTGGCTACGCGACAGCCGCCCCTTCTTGCGGGCTTCGCGCAGGTGCTTGTCGGTCGCCTTCTCACTGCGCTCGCCGCTGTCCGTGCCGCTCATTCCTGCACCCCCTGCATCATCTTGAGGGCCTGTACCGCGAGGGCGTCCACGATGCCGGGAAGGACCGCATAGACCGCTCCGGCCAGCAGGAGGGTCAGCAGGATCTTCACCGGGAAGCCCATCGCGAAGGCGTTGAGGGCCGGGGCCACACGCGTGATGAGGCCGAGCCCGACGTCGGCCAGGAAGAGCACGAGGACGAGCGGCCCGGCGATCTGCACGGCGGCCAGCACCATCTGCGAGACGCCGTCGACCAAGAGCTCCGCGGGACCGGACACCTCGAACACGCCGTCGAGCGGAACGGCGTCGAAACTGCGCGCGAGTCCCGCGAGGATCAGCTGATAGCCCCCCGATGCGAACAGCAGCGTGAGCGCGGTCAGGTGGAAGAGGCGCGTGAACTGCGCGCCGTTCACGAGGGAGTGCGGGTCGAACGCCTGAGCGAGCTGGAAGCCGCCGAACACGTCGATCAGGCTGCCGGCGGCCTGGAGTGCCGAGAAGCACAGCAGCACCAGGAAGCCCAGAAGCGCACCGGTGACCAGCTGCAGCACCAGGGCGCCCAGGAAGGGTCCGGTGTCGAGGTTCTCGTATCCGGGGGAGACGGCCGTGCCGACGGCGAGCGAGAGACCGATCGCGAGCATCGCCTTCACCCGCACCGGGATCGCGCCGTACGAGAAGGGCGGGGCGATCATGATGAACGCGGTGATGCGGACTGCGGCGAGCATCGTCGCCTCCAGCCACGCGAAGTCGATGGGGATGAACACCGCGTCATCCGCTCAGGAGCGAGGGGATGCGGGCGAACATCTCGGTGGTGAACGCGATCATCTCCGCGATCATCCAGTTCCCGGCGATCAGCAGGGCGATCCCGACCGCCACGATCTTCGGCACGAACGACAGCGTCACCTCCTGCACCTGGGTGATGGACTGCAGCAGCGAGATCGCGAAACCCACCACGAGGGCGGTGACCAGGACCGGAGCGGCGAGCTTCGCGGCGATGATCAGCCCCTGGGTGCCGATGTCGATCACGGCTTCGGGACTCATCCGACACCTCCATAGCTCTCCAGGAGGGCGCGGATGATGAGCCCCCATCCGTCGACCAGGATGAACAGCAGGATCTTGAACGGCAGCGAGATCATGACGGGCGGCAGCATCATCATGCCCATCGACATGAGAGCCGCGGCGACCACGAGGTCGATCACCAGGAACGGCACGAAGATGACGAAGCCGATGATGAACGCGGCGCGCAGTTCGGAGATCATGAACGCCGGGATGAGCGTGTACATCGGCACGCTCGTCGGGTCCTCCGGGTTGGGCTGACCCGCCATCCGCGTCATGAGCGCGAGGTCCTCCTCGCGCGTGAACCGCAGCATCCACTCCTGCAGCGGCAGTTGGCCGACGTCGATGGCCTGGGCGAACGTGTACGTGCCGTCGATGTACGGCTGCACCGCGACGGTGTTGATCTCGGTCAGCACCGGCCACATGATGAACAGCGACAGGAACAGCGACAGTCCTGCCAGCACCTGGTTCGGCGGGATCGTGGGCAGGGACAGGGCGTTGCGTGTCATCGCGAGCACGACGAAGATCTTCGTGAACGACGACATCATCAACAGCAGCGCGGGCGCCACCGAGAGCAGGGTGATGCCGAGCAGCGTCAGGATCGAGCCCGAGGGGGAGCCGTCGACACCGTTGATGTCGATCGTGACGCCGTCGCCGGGATCGTCGGGGGTCACGGCCGCGTGTGCCGGGCTGCCGGTGGCCAGTGTCAGCACGAGCACCAGAGCGAAGGCGACGGCGAGGAGCAGCGCGACCCGTCGCAGCGCGCGGCCGTCGGCGGCCCCACCGGGCATGCTCATCGCGTGCGCCGGATGGCCTCGGCGGTCTGCCGCCAGGTTTCGGGGGAGAGGATGGAACCGCGCAGCGGATCGTTCCGGTGGCGCACGCGTCGCTGCGGCACCTGCGCCGCGACGGCGGAGGTCGTGTCCTCGGTGCGCGCGGTCGCGGCGAGGATGCGGTCGAACTCGGCCGCGTCGGAGGCGGCTTCGGACGTCGCGGCCGACCACACCGGTGTCGCCGGATCGTCGGGCAGGGCCGCGGGCTTGACGGGCAGACGGTCCACCACGTTGACGCCGTGTTCTGTGACGCCCAGCACGTAGCGGGCGTCTTCGGTCTGGACCACGACGATCTGCGCCTTCGGGCCCACTCCCTGGCGGCCCAGCACCGTGATGACCTCACCGTCGCGTCGCCGCGCGGCGGTGCGCGCGACCCGGCGCTGCAGGAACCAGAGCAGCCCGAGCACCGCTGCGAGGGAGAGCGCGACCCGCAGCGCGAGCAGGAGGTCGTCCAGGGTCAGGCCTCGACGTTCTCGAGGATGCGGGTGATCCGCACCGCATAGTCCTGGTCGACGACGACGACCTCACCGTGCGCGATGACCCGGCCGTTGAGCTTGACGTCGGCGGGTGCACCGGCGGAGCGGTCGAGTTCGACGATGCGTCCCGGCTCGAGGCCGAGCACGTCGCGCACGGCCATCCTGGTGCGGCCGATCTCGACCGTCAGCTCCATCTCGACGCCGGCGATGCGGTGCAACCGGCGGGAAGAGCTCGCGGTGCCGGCCGGCGCGCGCGTGACGATCACGGCGAGGCGCCCGATCGTCCGGTCGGTGTCATCCTGCAGGTCGAAGAGCTGCGCGGCGGGGTCGGCGAACAGAGCGGAGGCGTCGCCGATCGTGGCGTCACCGAGGGCACCGGCCCCCAGCGCGCTCGCTGCGGCTTCGAGGGCATCGCGCAGCCGATCGCTCAGAGGCGCACCGCCGAGGCCGTCGACCAGGGCGTCGGGGTCGAACACCTGCACCGCCAGCTGCGCGCTGGCCTCGCCCACGAACGGGACGATCACGGCGTCGCCGGTGTCTCCCGACACCTGGGAGGCACGCGCGGAGGTCGCCGCGGCGGTCGGCAGCTTCGCCGCGAAAGCGGCGGCGACGGCGGACTCATAGGTGGTGGTGCTGGTCACGCGGGCTCCTCGGCGATGGCGGGATCGGGGATGGTGGTGGCGACGACGCAGGCCAGACGCGCCCCGGCGCTGCCCACGGCCGCGGTGGCGACGGTCTGATCGCCCACCGCGAGGATCATCGGTCGATCGGCGGAGTGCGGGAAGGAGACGATGTCTCCGACGGCGAGATCGAGCACCTCGCGGGGCAGCACGGCACGCGGGGCGAGCCGGAGCGCCACCTCGACGGGGGAGACCTCGACCTGACGGCGGACCAGGTCCGGCGCAGCCGAGCGATCCGCGTCCGAGGTGCGCACCGTGAAACCGGCGAGAACCGAGGCGGGCAGCATGACGCTCGCCGGGACGGCCCGACCGGCCAATCGCATCGAGAACCGCGCGACGATCACCGGTTCCCCCGAGGCCGCGACCTGCGCGAACTGGGAGCTGTACTGGATGCCGCTCACCGTGATCCCGGCGGGCAGCAATCCGTCCAGGGCGCCGGTGAGGTGATCGAGGGCATCGACGATCAGGGAGCGGATCAGCGCCTGCTCGATCGGGGTGAAGGTGCGGTCTTCCGAGGCGCTGGACGAGCGTCCGCCGACCATCTGCACGATCCAGGTCGTGGCGGCGGAGGTCGGCAGCTGCACGATGAGGCGTTCGTCCGAATCGGGCAGCGCGCACACGATCATGGTGGTCGTGGTCGGGAGCGACTGCGCGTACTCGCCGTACGTCAGCATGCCGACATGCTCGACGGCGATGGTGGCGCGGACGTGGATCTTGGCCGAGAGCTGGGCCGACCACTGTCGGGAGAACGTCTCGAAGGCCAGTTCCAGGGTGCGGGTGTGCTCGCGCGAAAGGGTCGCCGAACGGCCGAAGTCGTACACCTCGACTTCGGCGGTCTTCGTCGCCGTCGCTGCGCGCGCTTCGGAGCGCACGCTGTCCTGGATCACCACGAACCCGACTATCGGGCGGCGACCTGCGTGCGTTAGAAGAGAAGGGGGTCAGGAGGACGGCTGCGCCGCCTGCGCTTCGGGAAGGAGGGCACGCACCTCCTCGTTCGCATCGGACAGGACGACGATGTCGACCCGTCGGTTCTGGGCCAGAGCCTCGCTGCTGTTGCCGGCGGCGATCGGCCGCGTATCACCGAACCCGACCGACTTCAGGTGGCTCGGCGGCAGCCCCGACGACTCGACCAGGTGCCGCAGCACCTGGGTGGATCGTCCGGCCGACAGTTCCCAGTTGGTGGGGTAGGGAGCGACGGAACCACGCACGTCGGCATGACCCTCGACGGAGATCTCGTTCGGTGCGGTGACCAGCACCGAGCCGAGCGCGTCGAGGACCAGCACGGCGGTGGGGCTGAGTGCAGTGCTGTTCGTGGTGAAGAAGGTCTCCGCACTGACGAGACCGATCGTGAGCCCGCGCTCATCGATCGTGAAGGTGACGTCGGCCTCGAGACCGTTGTCCGCGAGCACCCGCCGCAGCTTCTCCCGGAGAGCGGAGAGTTCGCTGAACTCGGTCTGTGCGGCGGCCAGGTCGACATCGGCGAAGTCGTCGCCGTCTTCGTCGACCAGTTCCGGGGGGACCACGACACCCGTGACCGCATCCACGTCGTCCGACGGCTCCTGACCGAAGCCGGTCGCGAGGGAAGCGCTGAGGGCCTCGAACTTCTCCTGGTCGACGGTCGACATCGCGAACAGCACGATGAACATGCACATGAGCACGGTGACCATGTCGAGGTACGAGGCCATCCAGCGCTCGTCCGGTCCGCTGTGCTCCTCCTGCGGCACCCGACGGCGGGCGCGCACGCTCATGGGGCGGGCTCCGTCTCCTCCGCGGCGGGAGTGCGGGTGCGCGACCGGGCGGATCGCGCCGAGGGGCGTTCGGCGACGAGTGCGCGCAGGCGTTCTCCGACGAACTGCGGCGGGGCGCCGGCCTGGATCGCGAGCATCCCCTCCATGAGCACGGTCATGCGTTCCAGCTCGAGTTCGCCGAGGCGCTGGAGCCGTCCGCCGATGGGGAGCCAGATGAAGTTCGCGGACAGCAGCCCCCACAGCGTCGCGACGAACGCGGCGGCGATCATCGGGCCGAGCGTGTCCGGCTTGTCGAGCTTCTCGAGCACGTGGGTCAGCGAGACGACGGTGCCGATGATGCCGACGGTCGGCGCGAAGCCACCGAGGGTCATGTAGAAGCGCGAGGCGGTGCGGTTGCGGGCGGCGGTCGAGGTGAGTTCGTCTTCCAGCAGGGTCCGCAGGTCTTCGGCATCCGTGCCGTCGGCGATGCTCTGCAGCGCCTGGCGGAGGAACGGGTCCTTCTCCTCGTCCAGACCCTGTTCGAGGGCGAGCAGACCTTCCGCGCGCGCCTTCTCGGCGTATCCGACGACCGTGTCGATCGTGCTCGCGGCGGTGCGGCGTTCCCCGCGGAACGCCCGGGGGAGGGACTTGAGTGCGTGCAAGGCGTCGCGCAGGGTGCCGCTCGCGAGGCCGACCGCGATGGTCGCGCCGAACACCAGCACCATCGGGGCCGGCAGCAGCAGGGAGCCGACGGTCGCGCCTTCGATGTTGATCATGGCGACCAGTGCGCCGAAGGCGAGGACCAGGCCGAGGATGAGGGACGGATCCATCAGAGGCCCGCCTCGGTGTCGGCGGCGATCGCGGGATTCTTCTCGTCCGCGGCGATCAGAGTTGCGGCGGTCGCGAGCACTCCGGCGCGGAACCGGGTGATCTGAGCGATCACGTCGTCCATCGTCTCGGTGACGACGAAGGTCGCGCCGTCGACCATGATGAGCGTCGTGTCCGGCGTGGCCTGGACACGTTCGATCAGGTCGGGATTCACCGCGAACCGCGAACGGTTCAGGCGCGTGAGGACGATCATGGGCTCCATCCTGGAAAGATCCGTCCGCGTTCCGGGGAACACGGACCCGACGGCCCGTCCTGGGCTGTCGGGGGTGACTGTCGGACGGAGGGCGCCGGTCGTTAGCCGGGAGGACCCGCGACGTCTGCCGGTGTGCGCGCTCAGACGGCGCGAAGGGCGTCGGCCGCGGCCGCCATCACGTTCGCATCGAGCGCGAAGTACGCCCACTTCCCCCGCTGTTCACGAGTGACCAGGCCGGCCTCCGTCAGGAGTTTCATGTGATGGGAGACCGTTCCCTGGGAGAGGCCTACGGGTTCGGTGAGGTCGCAGATGCAGGCTTCGCCGTCGGGTCCGGCGGCGATGAGGGACAGCAGTCGGACCCGCGTGGGATCGCCCAGTGCCTTGAACACCCGCGCGATGCGCTCCGCATCCTCGACGCTCACCGAAGGGGTGAGCGGAGGGATGCAGCACGAGGGCGCTTCGATCGTCGTCGGCAGGGTCACGAATCCATTGTGCCACGTATTGACAATCTTCGATAGATACGTGACAGTCGTCGTATTGAAGAGTTTCGATCTGAGGAGAGTGTGATGTCCGAGCTTCCCGTCGTCGTCATCGGAGCGGGCCCGCAGGGGCTCGCCGCCGCGGCGCATCTCGTCGAACGCGAGCAGGACGTGATCGTGGTCGAGCGCGGGCGCGGTCCTGCCGCCGCCGTCTCCGAATGGGGACACGTCCGCCTGTTCTCGGCGTGGCCGGAGCTCACGGATGCCGCCGCCCGTCGACTGCTCGAGCCGACCGGGTGGACCGCGCCCGTCGCGGGGTATCCCACCGGCGCGGAGTGGGTCAGCGCCTACCTCGCGCCTCTCGCAGAGGTCCTCGATGAACGGATCCGCTACGAGAAGACCGTCACCGGAGTCGCTCGGCAGGGCCGCGACAAGGTCGTGGACGGAGGGCGGCGGAGTCAGCCGTTCGTGGTGCACACCGTCGACGCCGACGGCCGGGAATCCCGCCTTCTCGCTCGTGCCGTCATCGACGCGACCGGCACCTGGGCGCTTCCCAATCCGGCAGGCGCCGACGGCTTCCCCGCGATCGGGGAGTCCGCGTCGAGCCGACTGATCTCATATCGCATCCCGGCGGAAGTCTCGGAGCTCGCGGGCGCGCATGTGGTCGTGGTGGGATCAGGGCACTCCGCCACGCACACCGTCCTCCGGTTGAGTGAGATGGCGCGACGGAACCCGGGCACGCGGGTGACGTGGGCGCTGCGCCGGGGGAGCACCGCGAACATCTTCGGAGGGGGCGCCGGAGACGATCTGCCGGAGCGGGCCGTGCTGGGCTCTCGTGCGCGCACGGTGATCGATGACGGGGCCGTGGATCTCGTCACCGGATTCCGTGTCGCCGAGTTCCGCCAGGAGGGATCCGGTCTGACGATCCTCGCTGAGGACGGACGTGAGATCACCGGGGTCGGACGCGTGTTCGCGCTCACCGGGTTCCGGCCCGATACGGAGATCCTCCGAGAAGTGCGGGTCGATCTCGATCCGGCGCTCGAGGCCGTCGCCGGCATCGCATCCGAGATCGACCCGAACATCCACTCCTGCGGGTCCGTGGGTGCGACCGGTGCGAGAGAGCTCACGCACCCGGAACCCGGGCTCTTCATCGTCGGGGCGAAGTCCTACGGCCGGGCGCCGACCTTCCTCGCGATGACCGGATACGAGCAGGTGCGCAGCGTCGTCGCCCATCTCGCGGGCGATCAGGAGGCGGCGGCTCGCAACGAACTGGTTCTCCCGGCCACCGGAGTGTGCGGGGGATCCGGTGATTTCGATGCTGCTGCGGGTGGGTGCTGTGCCGCTCCCTCCGTGCTGCAGATCGGCGCGTCACCACTCAGCCGATCACGTCACGTCGCTGCAGCGCCCATGCGCTCCCCGCGATGAACGCGAGGCTCAGCGCCCACAGGGCGATCGCCCCGCTCGGGCTGAGCCCCTCGGCGAGCGGAGGCTGGTGGAAGGCCCAGGAGTAGGGCGAGATCGTGCGCAGCCATTCGACCGCCTCGACCTGGTTGGCGATGGCGTTGAAGGCGTATCCGGCGAGCGCGATGCCCGCACCCGCTGCCACCGCCCAGGAGCGGCGACCGACCAGCGCGCCGACGAACAGCGCGGTGCTCCCCGCCAGCGCGGCGAGCCCGACGAAGACGACCGTGGCATCGACGATGTGGATCGGCGTGATGTCGAGTGCGGCGGAGTCGTTGAGCAGCGCGACGACCGCCCCGGCGAAGACGCCCAACCAGGCGAGCCTGACCAGGATCGCGGCGGCGGACTCCAGTGCATACCTCATACGCCCGACCCCGTGGGCGAGATCGAGTTCGAGTCGGCCGGACTCCTCCGCGCCGGCGATGGCGCCCGCGCCCCAGGACGTGGCGGCGATGGTCAGCAGCAGGAAGCCGATGAGCCCGTAGAACGTGCCCTGCGCGTATCCCGCACCGGTACCGATCTGGTCGTAGCCGAGTGCTCCGACCAGCTCGGGCGGGAGGCTGTCGATGATCTGCTGCATCTGGCCGTTGCCGCCGATGCTGGGGAAGAGCGGCAGGTACATGAACAGCACGGCGGCGACGCCGATGGTCCAGCCCAGGGTCCCGCGCCAGTCCTCGCGGAGGGAGCGCCGGAAGACGGGGAGTGCATCACGCATCGCGACCACCTTCCTCCGACTGCGAGGGTTCGCCGTAGAGCCTCAGCACGGACTCCTCCAGGTCTGGTTCCTCGATCGCCAGGTCGATGACGCGGTGATGGGCGAGCACCTTCACCAGCGGATCGATGTCGCCTTCGACGGTGGCGCTCACGCGCACGGTCTCGGCCGCGCCGCGCACCTCGAGATCCGTGACCTGCGGCAGCGCGCCGAGCTGCTCGCGGATCGTCGACTCGTCCGTCGCGAGGAGGCCGGCCCGCACTCGACGGACGGCCCCCAGTCGCAACGACGCCACGTCGCCTTCCGCGACGACCTTCCCCTGACTGAGGACGGCGACGACGTCGGCCGTCTGTTGGATCTCGCTGAGGACGTGTGAGCTCAGCAGCACGGTCTGGCCCCGATCCCTCGCGTCGGTGATGAGGTGGAGGAACTCGCGCTGCACGAGGGGATCGAGTCCGCTGGTCGGCTCGTCCAGCACCAGCAGCGGCGGCTCATGCATGAAGGCCTGGACGACACCGAGCTTCTGCTTGTTGCCCTTCGAGAGTGCGTGCACCGGGCGGCTCAGATCGAGGTCGAGTCGGTCCGCGAGCTCGCCGATCATGCCGGGCCTCACGGGTCCGGACACCTCGGCGTAGAAGTCCAGCATGCGCCGTCCGGTCGCTCGGCCGTCGAGTCGGAGTTCGCCTGGGATGAACCCGATGCGCCGTCGAAGGGCAGGGCCTCCCCGGCGCGGGTCTTCTCCCAGGACCCGGATGGTCCCCTCGGTGGGGCGGATGATGTCGAGGATCATGCGCAGCGTCGTGGTCTTGCCTGCGCCGTTGGGGCCGATCAGGCCGAACACGGTGCCGGGCTCGATGCTCAGATCCAGGGAGTCGACGGCCGTGTGCCGGCCGTATCGCTTGCGGAGGCGGGTCAGTTCGATGGCAGGGGTCATTTCCCTGCTCCTTTCGGATGGGTGGAGAGGAATCGGGTTCGGGCTTCGCGTCAGCGCGGCGGATCCGGATCCTGATTCGGGTCGTTCTCTCCTTTGTCGGACCGAGGGCCGCTGCGTCTGGACAGTGCTTCCTTGGCGGCGACGAGCAGCCGGTCGTCGGCGTAGAGGCCGTGCGTGTACAGCTCCAGGACGGGGATGGTCGAGCGTTCCAGCAGGGAGGTCGTCAGCGTGGTCTCACCGAAGGCGCGGGCGAGTTGGCGTCGCAGGATGACGGGGCCGAGGCCGTAGAGCGTCATGTACACGGCGGTCGCTTCGAGGTCCGATTGTGGGCGCATCGTCCCCTCGGCGATCTGCGCGCGCAGCATCTCCCTGGTGCGGGAGAGGAACGTATCGAAGAGCCGGTCGGACGCGCCGGAGTCGTCGACGAGCATCCGAGCGAGGTAGTCCAGACCGGCGTTGCGCTCCTCCAGCGAGTCCAGGGCCTGGCGCATCAGCCGGGAGGCGTCAGCGCCGGTCATGCCGTCGCGCTCGGCCACGAACTCGTTCACGACGTGGGCGTCGCACACTTCCCTCAGCCCCTCCTTGCTGCCGAAGTGGTGGAGGATGAGCGCCGGGCTCACGCCGGCATCCTGTGCGATCTGTCGCACGCTCGTGCTCGCGAATCCCTGCTGGCCGAACCGCGATATCGCGGCGTCGCGAATGCGCGCCCGTGTCGTGAGGTCCTCGGCTGCTGAACGCATAGTCAGGATGCTAAACGGTTGTTCAGTCACGCGCAAGAGGTGGTTGCATGCCAGTGATGTTAGTGACTAACATCACTGGCATGGCCCGCACCTCCGCCACCGCCGAACGCCTGCGGGCGTCCGCCCTGCGATTGTTCTCCGAGCACGGCTTCGACGACGTCACGGTCGAGCAGATCGCTCGCGATGTCGGAGTGTCGCACATGACCTTCTTCCGGCACTTCCCGACGAAGGAGGACGCGATCCTCGACGATCCCTATGACCCGTTCATCGCGGAGGCGGTGGCGGCACAACCCGCCGACCTGCCCTCCGTGGAGCGGGTGCGAAGGGGCCTGTTGCGCGCGTGGGATTCCGTGCCGGCGGCGACCCCGGAGGAGACGCGCACCCGAGTGACGATCATCGCGGGTCACCCACGGTTGCGTGCCAGGGCCTGGCAGAACACGCAGCAGACGGAATCCCTCATCGTCGAGGCCCTGACTGCTCAGGGGACGCCGAGACGCGAAGCGGTCGTCGCCGCGGGCGCCTGTCTGGGGGCGGTGATGGCGGCGCTTCTGGAGTGGGGGTCGGAAGCGTCCGAGGCGCCCCTCGGCCCGACGATCGTCGATGCGCTCGGCCTGCTCGCCACCGGGGCGAAGCCGTGACCGCGACGAGAGCGCTGCCGGTGATCGCCGCCCGGCAGGTGCACAAGCGGTACGGAGACGAGGTCGCGCTGCGCGGGGTGAGCCTCGACGTGCACGGTGGCAGCATCCATGCGCTCGTCGGCTTGAACGGGGCGGGAAAGACCACGCTCATGCGCTCGATGCTGGACATGATCCACCTCGATGCCGGACGGGTGAGTATCCGGTGCGAGGACGACCTGGTCCCGGTGGAGAGGCTGCCGCGACCGGAATGGCGTCACGTCGGCCACATGATCGAGACGCCCTTCACCTACGCCGAACTCACGGTCACGGAGACGATCGTCGCTGCGGCCCGACTGCACGGGGTGTCGCGTGCAGATGCTCCGAAGGCCGCGCAGGCCATGATCGAGCAGCTCGAACTCGGTCAGTGGGCGCATCGGAGAACGCACTCCCTGTCGCTCGGGAACAGGCAGCGCCTGGGGCTGGCCGGCGCGCTGGCACATCGACCCCGGCTGCTGATCCTCGATGAGCCGGCCAACGGTCTCGACCCCGCAGGCGTGCACGTCGTCCGCGGGATGCTGCAGCAGGCCGCGGCGAGCGGTGCCGCGATCCTGATCTCGAGCCATCACCTCGACGAGATGGCCCGCATCGCCGACACCATCAGCGTGATGCACCGCGGGTCGCTCATCGGAACCCTCCCGCCGCAGGGAATCGACATCGAACGGCAGTTCTTCGACATGGTCTCCGTCCAGGACGGCGTCGACGGGGGAGGAGCAGGATGAGGGCTGCGCTCGCCGTGGAATGGATCAAGTTCCGCAGGGCGACGACGGTGCGGGTCGCGACCGTCCTCATCACGCTCCTCGTTCCCGCGATGAGTGCGGGTTTCCTCGTCGTGGTGCGTTCCGACTCGGACGGCGCGCTCGCGATCAAGGCTGCGGCACTCCTCACCGATGTGGGGTGGACGGGCATCACCGGTTTCTCGGCGCAGATCATGTCGGTGGGCGCCCTGCTCGCGGTCGGCGTCGTCGTCGCCTGGGTGTTCGGACGGGAGTTCACCGACCGCACGTTCGGGGCGCTCTTCGCCGCTCCGACGTCTCTCGGCGCCCTCGCCTCCGCCAAGATGCTCATCACGATGGTGTGGGGCGTCCTCGTATCGGGTGTCGCCGCGACGCTCACCCTCGTGGCCGGCGCGCTGATCGGACTCGGTATCCCCGACGCGGACGCCGTGGCCGGGGCGGGGCGGATCGCCGTCGTCGGAGCGCTCACCGTCGTGCTCACGCTGCCGCTGGCACTGGTCGCCAGCGCTGCCAGGGGCTATCTCCCCGCGATCTCCGCGCTGCTCGCCGTGGTCGTGATCACTCAGGTCGTTGTTGCGCTGGGCGCCGGGGCGTGGTTCCCGTATGCCGCTCCCGGCATGTGGTCCGGGTTGGGCGGCGCGAGTCTCGCCGAAGCGGTCACACCGCTCCAATTGCTCCTCGCGCTGCCGATCGGAGCAGCCTCGGCCGCCGCGACCTGGTGGTGGTGGCAGACGGCCGAGGCACGGTGACGCCACGGCGTCCGAGGCTCAGGACTCAGCGTCCGCAGCGTCGAGTCGGCGGTAACGGCGGTTGCGGATGCCGAGCAGCACCGAGGCGGCGAGGGCCGCGACGACGGATGCCGTGAGGATGGCGACCTTGGCGTGGTCGTGGTGCTCGCTGCCGGCGGCGAAGCTCAGTTCGGCGACCAGGAGGGAGACCGTGAACCCGATCCCGGCGAGAAGGCCGACACCGACGATGTCCATCCACCTCAAGGAGGGGTCGAGGTTGATGCGCCGGATCCTGGTGATGATCCAGGTCGCCGCCGTGATGCCGAGGGGCTTTCCGACCACGAGGGCCACGACGATCCCGACGACGACGGGGTCCGTGAAGGCCGAGACGAAGCCCTCGCCTCCACCGATCGCGACGCCGGCGGAGAAGAACGCGAACACCGGTACCGCGAACCCTGCGGACAACGGACGGAAGCGGTGCTCGAACACCTCGGCGAGACCAGGACCCGAGTCGGGTCCTCGGTCGGCCTTCTTGTGGAGTACCGGGATGGTGAAGCCGAGCAGCACGCCCGCGATCGTCGCGTGGACGCCGGACGCGTGGACCAGTGCCCAGGCGACCAGGCCGATCGGCAGGAGGATGAGCCAGGCCGCAGTGGGGCGCAGGTGGAAGAAGTCGCGATACCGCTGGGCGATCACGCCGTAGACCGCGATCACGACCAGGGCGAGCACGAGGGGGAGGACGTCGATCGTCTCGGTGTAGAACAGTGCGATGATGCCGATCGCGATCAGGTCGTCAACCACCGCGAGGGTGAGCAGGAAGATCCGCAGCGCGCTCGGCAGGTGGGATCCGATGATGGCGAGCACGGCGACGGCGAACGCGATGTCGGTCGCCGTCGGGATCGCCCACCCGTGTGCGGCTTCCGGCGAGCCTGCCACCACGGCGAGGTAGATCACCGCGGGCACGATCACGCCGCCCACTGCAGCGACGATCGGAACCACAGCGGTGCTGAACCTCCGCAGATCGCCGGCCACGAACTCCCGCTTGAGCTCGAGACCGACGAGGAAGAAGAAGATCGCGAGCAGGCCGTCCGCGGCCCAGGCGCCGAGGCTCAGACGCAGATGCCAGGGCTCGTATCCGATCTCGAAGTCGCGCAGCGCGAAGTACGACTCCGCCCAGGGCGAGTTCGCCCAGAGCAGCGCGATCGCGGCGAGCGACACGAGGAGGATGCCGCCGACGGTCTCCTTGCGCAGGATCTCGCCGATGCGGCGGGACTCGTCGCGGGAGGAGGAGGGGAAGACGGCGCGGACTTTGGCGAGTCGCGGGGAGGGCTTGACCATGCGGGAGCTTTCGGGTCGATGAGCGTGTGTTCGTCGACCAGGCTTCCCGACACTCCGCCTCCCAGCTTACCCGAACGGTGGAAGCCGGCGTGCGTACCCAGGAGCCTTCCCGGGGCGCGCAGCCCCGTGTCGCCACCCGATTCCGCGTCCGACCGCTGCTGTACTGTGAATGGTCGGTGCGCCGGGAGTCGGCTCGGCGACCCGACAAGGAGCCCGTGGTGACCACCAGTCAGCCGAACGTCCGGACCGCGCGATTGTGGGCGCCGATCCGCTGGATCGCCGACTTCCCCCGTCGTTCGCCGGCCCGTGCGTCGATCGCGGTGTTCGTGCTCGCGGCGGTGCTCTTCACCGCGCTGTTGCGCCTGCCGTTCGCCGCGGCGGACGGTGTCGCCGCGCCGTGGGAGGATGCGACGTTCACCGCGTCGTCCGCCGTGACCGTGACGGGGCTGACCTCCGTCGACACCGGGACGTCCTGGTCGCTGTTCGGGCACATCGTGATCCTGCTCGCCATCCAGACCGGCGGGCTCGGCATCGTGACCGTCGCGCTGCTGCTCACCCAGGCCGTCACGCGCAGGCTGGGGCTCGGCGGACGCGTCTTCGCCCAGCAGGTGATGGGGGCGACGCCCCTGGGCGACGTCAAGCGGCTCCTCAAGATCGTCGTGCTGACCACGTTCATCATCGAGGGTGCGCTCTGCGCGCTGTTGCTGCCGGCGTTCGTCGTCGAGGACGGCTGGGTGCGAGGCCCGTGGCACGCCCTGTTCTACAGCATCTCGGCCTTCAACAACGCCGGGTTCGTCCTCGATCCCGGCGGTCTCGCGGTCTACAGCCACAACGTCTGGATCATGGGGGTGCTCATGGTCGGCGTGATCGCGGGCAGCCTGGGATTCCCGGTGTACCTCGCCGTCATCGCTCATCTGTGGGGGCGCGGACGGTGGTCGCTGCACACCAAGCTGACCGTCACGACGACCCTCGTGCTGTTCCTGGTCGGCGCGGTCAGCTGGGGGGCGAGCGAGTGGAACAACGCCGCGACCATCGGCACCCTGAATCCGCTCGATCGGATCCTCCATGCGCTGTTCGCGTCGACGATGATGCGTTCCGGGGGGTTCGCGATCGTGGATACGGAGCAGTCCACCTCGACGACCCTCCTTCTCACGGACGCGCTCATGTTCGTCGGCGGCGGTTCGATCTCGACCGCCGGGGGTATCAAGGTCACCACGCTCGCCGTGCTGTTCCTCGCCATCGTCGCCGAGGCCCGAGGCACCAGGGACATCGCGATCTTCGAACGACGACTCCCCGAGAGCGTTCTCCGTGTCGCGATCTCCGTCACCTTCCTCGGGGCGTCCCTCGTCCTCGCGGGGACGGTGCTCCTCACCCTCACGAACAAGGCGCCGCTCGACCACATCCTGTTCGAGGTCATCTCCGCGTTCGCGACCTGTGGGCTCTCGGTCGGACTGTCGGCCGACCTCGACCCCTTCGGCAAGTTCGTCCTGTCCGCACTCATGCTCGCGGGACGAGTGGGCCCCATCGGTCTCGCCGCCGCCCTCGCCGTGCGACAGCGCACCGAGCACTTCACCTATCCCACCGACCGTCCGATCCTCGGGTAGTCGCCGACACGCCTGAGCGCGATGAGGCGTCCGGTGCATCCGGCTTAGACTTCCGTGCAAGCCCGCAGGTCGGGCCGGAGAGCCGGGAAGCCTGGTCGGCACCACTCTTCGACGACCGGAAGACCTGATGCACACCACGATCGCGTACAGGGGCGACATCGCAGACGCCCATCCCTCGCCGTCCGCCGCGCCCGAGGTGGCCGATGCGCGCTGTCTCGTGTGGTCGATCGACCTGACCGGCGTCGAACGCCGTCGCGAGGCGGGACGCCTGCTGCGTGCGGGGGCGGCCGAGGCGCTCGCGGCCAGCGGCGCGTACGGAGACCTGAGGCACCTCGTCCTCACCTATCGCGGCCCCGACGCGAGGCGTCGATCACTGCGCTTCACCGCTCGGGGCATCGCACGGCGGCTGCACAGCGAGCTCGAGCGAACGCGGGGGCGCTACGTCGACGTCGTCGTCATCGACCTGTCAGGGATCGATCGTCGCGGGCTGCTCGCGCAGCGCGTCGACGAGCTCGCGAGCACCGGCCGAGGGATCGTCGGGTACGCCGCCATCCCCTGGGAGGACCTGCGCGGCGAGAGCATCCGCGACACCTGCACGCGCGACGTCATCTAGCGGGGCGCGGCGGGCTCTCGGCCGCCGAGAACTGCGCGAGCTGGGCGAGGAATTCGTCCGCCATCCCCACCTGGTTCGCGAGGCGTTCGCGCCGGGCTGTCGCTTCCTGTCGAAGCGCGCTGAGCCGCTCCTGGAGATTTTCGCTGTCCGGCTCGTCGGCGAGGGCGTCGACCACGTCCAGGACCGCCCGCATCTCATCCAGCGTGTAGCCGAGCGGCTTCATCCGTCGGACGATCATGAGGCGACCAACGTCTTTCGGGGTGTAGAGCCGGAAGCCGCCGTCCGTGCGGCCGGTCGGGATCACCAGCCCGACATCCTCGTAGTGACGGAGGGTGCGGAAGGACAACGACGTCTGGTCGGCGACCTCGCCGATGCGCATCGTCTCTTCGTGCTCCACGGATCGGCGTCCTTTCCCTGACTCGACAGCAAACCTCACGTTACGTTAGAGTCTGCGTGCGCGCATTTCTGCGCATCCCCCATTCTTCCGTGCCGAGCTCCGTGGCGCATGCGCACGGTCCGTGCGCGCCCTCCGCTCCTTCGCAAGCCCTTCCAGGAGAGCACATGACTGCTGTCGTCCCCGCCCCGGAACGCCCGTCTCGCTACCGCATCGAACCCACCGTCATGCAGGCGCTGCGGAACCCGCGTCTGCTCACCCGTGAGGTCCTCGCCGGGCTCGTCGTGGCCCTCGCGCTGATCCCCGAGGCGATCGCCTTCTCGATCATCGCCGGGGTCGACCCCCGGGTCGGCCTCTTCTCCTCGTTCGTGATGGCCGTCGCGATCTCGTTCCTCGGCGGACGCCCCGCGATGATCACGGCGGCCACGGGGGCCGTCGCCCTGGTGATCGCGCCGGTCGCACGGGAGTACGGGATGGACTACTTCATCGCCACCGTGCTCCTCGGCGGCATCATCCAGATCGGCCTCGCGCTGCTCGGTGTCGCCAAGCTCATGCGATTCATCCCCCGCTCGGTGATGGTGGGTTTCGTGAACGCGCTGGCGATCCTGATCTTCACCGCGCAGCTGCCCCAGCTCTGGGACGTGCCGTGGCTGGTGTATCCCCTCGTCGCCGTGGGCCTCGCCATCCTGTTCCTCATGCCGCGCATCACCAAGGTCGTGCCGGCCCCGCTGGTCACGATCGTGCTGCTCACGGGCGCCGTCGTCGTGTTCGGATGGACCGTGCCGAACGTGGGCGATCAGGGCGAGCTTCCCCAGAGCCTGCCCGAGCTGTTCATCCCGAACGTCCCCTTCACCCTCGAAACGCTCGGGATCATCGGCCCCTTCGCTCTCGCCATGGCGGCGGTCGGCCTGCTCGAGACGCTCATGACCGCCAAGCTGGTCGACGACATCACGGACACCCACTCGCGCAAGACCCGTGAGGCCTGGGGCCTGGGCGTCGCGAACGTGCTCT
The DNA here is from genome assembly GCF_000800925.1 of Microbacterium sp. ZOR0019. Lineage (NCBI taxonomy): Bacteria > Bacillati > Actinomycetota > Actinomycetes > Micrococcales > Microbacteriaceae > Microbacterium > Microbacterium sp. ZOR0019. Next base: position 29,605 of record NZ_JRKC01000101.1, read on the forward strand.
CCGGAGCCTTCGGCGGGATGGGCGGATGCGCCATGATCGGCCAGACCATGATCAATGTGAAGGCGTCCGGTGCGCGCACGCGCATCTCGACGTTCCTCGCCGGTGTCTTCCTGCTCATCCTCGTGCTCGCACTCGGCGACGTGGTGGCGGTGATCCCGATGGCGGCCCTCGTCGCCGTGATGATCCTCGTCTCGATCTCGACCTTCGACTGGCACAGCATCCGCCCGTCGACGCTGCGCCGCATGCCGAAGAGCGAGACCGCGGTCATGGTGATCACCGTCGCCGCGACCGTCTGGACCCACAACCTCGCGATCGGTGTCGTCCTCGGAGTGCTCACGGCGATGATCATGTTCGCCCGGCGGGTTGCGCACTTCGTCACGGTGACCCGCACCGTCGCCCCGTCGGAGTCGGGGGACATCGCGCACTACGAGGTCGTCGGGGAGCTGTTCTTCGCCTCGAGCAACGACCTCACGACCCAGTTCGAGTACGCGGACGACCCCGAGCACGTGGTCATCGACATGACGCGCTCACACATCTGGGATGCCTCGACGGTGGCTGCACTCGACGCGGTGGCCACGAAGTACGAGCGTCTCGGGAAGACGGCCACCATCCAGGGGCTCAACGAGACCGCAGCAGCGTTCCGTCGCCGTCTGAGCGGGAACCTCGGCGCCGCCTGACCCCCGATCGCACGTCGAGGTCTCTGAGCACGCTCCCCGCTTGTCGCCATACGGGGTCGCATGTTCAGCGCAGTTGTGCGAACCTCTCGACCTTGTCCGTCGGGCCCACGACGAGCACCGTGTCTCCTTCGCTGAGGACGGTGTCGGCCTGCGTGTTTCGCCAGCCTCCCGACGCCGACCGATGCGCGGCGATGGTGACACCATGGGTCGCGCGCACCGCCCCTTCCGCCAACGTGATGCCGTGGAGATAGCGAGGTGCCACGGTCTTCACGATCGCGTACCCTTTCTCGATTTCGAGATAGTCGGCAGCCGCGCCGCGGACGAGGTGTGCCACACGTCGTCCCATGTCCTTCTCCGGGTAGACCACCTTGTGCACGCCGAGCTGTTCAAGCACGGCACCGTGTCGTTCGTCGACGGCCTTCGCCCAGATGACCGGCACTTTGAGCTGCAGCAGAAGGGAGGCGGTGAGAATCGATGAGGTGATGTCGGATCCGATGGACACGACGACGCGGTCGAACTCGCCGATCGCAAGTTGCTTGAGAACGTCGAGGCGCGTCGAGTCGGCACGGACGACCTGGGTGAGCTGACCGTTCAATGCTTGAACGGTGTCTTCGTCGGCGTCGATACCGAGCACTTCTGTCCCTGAAGCCATCAACTCGAGTGCGAGGGAAGTGCCGAACCGGCCGAGACCGATCACCGCAACGGAATCCGCCTCTGCGATTCGCCTCGCATCCTGGCCGAACGAGAGAAACTTGGGCACGTGGGGTCCTTTCGAAGAGGGGGCGATGCCCGATGATGGCACGGAGTCAGCCGATCGCGGGCCGCTCCTTGGGGAGTTCGTAGGAGGCCCGCCGCTCCCTCAGCGCGAGCGCGGAGCCGAGGGTGAGCGGTCCGAGCCGACCGAGGAACATCAGAAGGACGAGGATGATGTGCCCTGTGGGTGGTAGATCCGCTGTGATCCCGGTGGAGAGACCAACGGTGCCGAACGCCGAAACCACCTCGAAGAGCACTTGATCGAGGTCCAGATCGGTCATTGCGAGAATCGCGATGACCGCTGCCATGATCGCACCCAGCGCCACGATCACGACAGTGATCGCTTCACGATGCACCGCCCGCGAGAGTCGTTTGCCGAACACGTTCACGGCAGCTCCGCCGCGGAGCTCGGTCCACATGATGAAGAAGAGCACAGCGAATGTGGTCACCTTGATGCCGCCGGCGGTTCCGGCCGGGCCGCCTCCGATGAACATCAGCACGTCGGTCCCCAACCAGGTCTCATCGTGCATCTGCGATACGTCGACGGAGTTGAATCCCGCCGTCCGGGATTGCACCGCGTGGAAGAACGCCGCGAGGACGCGCGATCCCGGCGGCAGATCTCCGAGGGTGCCCGCGTTGCTCCACTCGATGAGCAGCACATACACCGTGCCACCGGCGAGCAGGACGGCCGTCACCGCCAGCACGATCCTCGTGTTCATCGTCCAGTGCAACGGGCGGCGGAACTCTCTGCGCAGCTGGCGGAGAACCGGAAACCCGAGCCCGCCCAGGATTATCGCGACGCAGATCGGGAGGCAGATCCAGGGGTCCTGGACGAAACCCATCAGGCTGTCCGTGTACAGCGCGAAGCCGGCGTTGTTGAAGGACGAGACCGCGTGGAAGATCGCATGCCATGTTGCGCGCACGGGGTCGTATCCATACCCCGTGGTGAAGCGCAGGAAGAGCAGCAGTGCCACGGCCGCCTCGATCGCGACCGTGGTGGCAAGGATGCCGGTGGCGACGCGCTTCATGTCTCCCGCGCCGACGGACTTCGTCTCCGTGCTCGCGAACATGCGTGAGCGCACCGTGAACCTGCGGGCCAGGGCCAGACCCACGAGTGCCGCGAAGAGCATAATCCCGAGACCGCCCAACTGGATGAGCACCAGGATCACGATCTTCCCGAAAGGACTCCAGTACACGGCCGTGTCGACGACGATCAAGCCGGTCACGCACACCGCTGACGTCGAGGTGAAAAGCGCCTCGACCAGCCCGGTCCACGTTCCGGCCGCAGACGAGAGCGGCAACATCAACAGCGCGGTTCCGACGATGATCGTCGTCCCGAACCCGAGCGCGATGGCCCGGGCGGGCGCAAGCTGAAGACTCTGCGCGAGCCACGCACGAGCGGAGAAGTGTGAAGCCACGAAGAAGCAGACTACTCCTGCGTGACTCCTCCGCCCCTCAGCGCCGACGAGCCCGGGGCAGGTCGATCGGACCCGTCACCGACAGCTCGTTCTCCCAGACCTCGATCCCGCGCACCCCGGGCAGTCGCGCCTGGGTGAAGACGGGATCCAGTCCCTCTCGTCGTTGCTGCGTGTAGTCCTTCAGGAGCTTGAAGGCGACGCCGGAGAGCAGAGCGATTGCGACGAGGTTCACGATCGCCATGAAGCCCATCGCCCCGTCGGCGAAGTTCCAGACGACGTCGGCCGAGACCAGCGCACCGGCGAACACCGCGGCGATCGCGAAGAGACGGTAGCCGAGCAGCACACCGGGGTTCGAGGTGATGAACTCGATGTTGGTCTGTCCGTAGTAGTAGTTGCCGAGGATCGAGCTGAACGCCAGCAGGAAGATGATCACGATCAGCAGGATGTTCGACCAGCTCCCGAGGGCGCTGACGATCGCGCCCTGCGTCAAGTCGATACCGCGTTCGGCGTTCGCGAGGTCGGGGACCGAGACGAGGATGATGAACGCGGTGATCGAGCACACGAGGAAGGTGTCGAAGTAGACGCCCAGCGTCTGCACGAGGCCCTGCTTGACGGGGTGCGTCACGGCGGCGCTCGCGCCGGCGTTCGGCGCCGAGCCGAGGCCGGCCTCGTTGGAGAACATCCCGCGCTTGACGCCGGTGAGGATGATGTAGCCGAGCGCGGCCCCGACGATCTCGTTCGGCCCGAAGGCCTGGGTGAAGATCAGGGAGAAGACCTCGGGGAGTCGCTCGATGTGCATCGCCACGATCACCAGTCCGAGCAGCAGGTACAGCAGCGCCATGACCGGGACCAGCGTCTGGGTGACCGACGCGATCCGGCGCACGCCGCCGAAGATGACCAGCCCCATGAGCAGCGCGAGCGCCGCGCCGATGACGACGGGCAGCCAGGCGGCGGAGTCGTTGCCGAAGCTCCCCGAGATGGTCGCCTGGATGGTGTTCGCCTGCAGGGAGCTGAAGGCGATGGGGAAGCAGATGATGAGGATGACGGCGAACAGCACGCCCATCCATCGCGCACCGAGTCCGCGCTGCATGTAGTACGCGGGCCCGCCCAGGAATCCGTCCTTGTCGCGCGTCTTGTACAGCTGCGCCAGGGACGACTCGATGAAGGCGGATGCTCCACCGATGAAGGCCATCAGCCACATCCAGAAGATCGCGCCGGGACCACCGATCGCGATCGCGGTTCCCACTCCGGCGATGTTGCCGACGCCCACTCGGGAGGCCGCGGAGATGGTGAAGGCCTGGAACGCGGAGACCGATTGCGGCTCACCGGTGTCGGTGCGTGGCGTCCGATCCCTCAGGGTGCGGAACATCTCGGGGATCAACCGGAACTGCACGACGCCGGAGCGCACCGTGAAGTACAGGCCGAGGAGGACGACGATCGGCAGGACGAGCCACGTCCACAGGTTGTCGCCCCAGGTCAGCAGCCACTCATTCACAGCATCCATCCGCACAGTATGGCAGGGCGGCGACCCGCGATGTCACGGGCCGCCGCGGTTGCCCGCCGCTCAGCGCTTGAGGTTGGTGAGCTCCTGCAGCACCTCATCGCTGGTGGTGATGATGCGGGCGTTCGCCTGGAAACCGCGCTGAGCGACGATCAGGTTGGTGAATTCCTGCGACAGATCGACGTTCGACATCTCGAGTGCACCGCTGATGATGCCGCCCAGGCCCTCGGTTCCGGCCTCTCCCAGCGTCGGCTCCCCGGAGTTGCCACTGGGGCGGAACTGCGAGGATCCGGCCTTCTCGAGTCCGCCCGGGTTGACGAAGCCGGCCAGTGCGACACGAGCGAGCACCTCGGTGTCTCCGTTGCTGAAGGTACCGACGAGGCTGCCGTCGTTCAGGAGCGCGTACGAGCTCAGCGTGCCGGCCGGCTTGCCGTTCTGCTCCTTGATCGCGACATCGCTGACGTCCGCGAAGCCGGTGACCGCCGAGAGGTCGACCGTGACGCCGCCGGAGACGATGGAGGACGCGGCCGTCTGCGCGCCGTCGGTGAATGCGAGGGCGGTGGTCGCACCGCCGGGCTCGGTGACGTCCCAGCCCGTGGCGGTGCGGGTGAAGGTGAGACGCAGCGACGTGGCCGCGCCCTCGGCGTCGTAGGTCTTGATGTCGCGCACCAGCTGCTCGCCGACGGCGGCACCGGAGGGCAGATTGCCGGTGACGCGGGCGGTGGTGGTGGCGGTGGCGGGGCTCAGGGCTCCGACGGGGAGCCGGATGTCGCTGATGCCCTGGCCGGGGACGATCGCGCCGTTCTGAGCCGTCCATCCCTGCACGAGCGCGCCGTCGGCAGAGACCAGCTTGCCGCTCGCGTCGAACGAGAACCCGCCGTTGCGGGTGTACAGGGTCTCGCCCCCGGAGCGCACGACGAAGAAGCCATCGCCCGCGATCATGAGGTTCGTCGGAACCCCGGTGGGCTGCGGGGCCCCGGAGGCGAAGTTCGTGCTGATTCCCGCGACCTGCACGCCGAGGCCGACCTGCGCGGGGTTCTGACCGCCGGAGGCCTGCTGCGGCATCATCGAGTTGCGGACGAGCTGCGAGAGCGAATCCTGGAACTGCACGGCCGAGGCCTTGAACCCGGTCGTGTTGACGTTGGCGATGTTGTTGCCCGTGACGTCGAGCATGGTCTGGTGCGAGCGCAGACCCGAGATTCCGGCGAAGAGGGAGCGGAGCATGATGATGCCTTTCTGGGATGTGCGGGGCTGGTCAGGACTGGGGGCGGGGGACGAGGGAGACGCCGGAGACGGCGTCGAGCGGGATGGACGCTTCGCCGATGGTCACGAGCGGGACCGGGCCGGCGTACGACACCGACGTGACGATGCCCTTCTGCGTGACACCCTCCTCGTCGACGTACTGCGCCTCGTGGCCGATCAGCGCGGCGGCCGTCTGGCGCATGCTGAGCGCGAAGTTCTCGGTCGACGTCGCGGAGAGTGCGGTGAGCTGCTCCATCGAGGCCAGCTGGGTGGTCTGCGAGATCATCTCGTTGGTGTTCATGGGGGAACTCGGGTCCTGGTTGGTCAGCTGCGTCACCAGCAGCTTCAGGAAGACTTCGGAGTCGAGCGTCTTCTTGCGCTCCGCCGGGGCCGTGGTGCTCCCCGTGTGCACCCCGGAAGGGGGGAGGGTGCCGGAAATCGGGTCGGTCATGGGATTCCTCTCGGATCAGGCGAAGACGTCGATGCCGCCGTGCGGCGAGCGGAGGGGGAGGGGGCCGGGTCGGTCGGCCAGGGAGGTGGGCGGCTCCGGAGTCGCGCGAGCCTCGGCGGCTTCCCGGTCGGCGGGGGCATCGCCACGGGAGTGACCGCCGCCCGCGCTCGCCGCGTTGCCGTTCGAGGTGCCCCCGTTCAGAGCGCCTCCGTTCGGCGCGCTCTGCGGGTGCAGGGGGCCGGGTCCGTCGTCCGCGGTCGAGAGCATGAGTGTCGCGTGCGGGGCGGCAGCGGCCAGGTCCCGGCGGAGGTCGGCGAGGATCACGCGCAGAGCCTCGCGCCCGAGATCGTTCGGCGCATGCAGCTCGATGTGGATGGCACCTCCGGAGATGTGCGCCCGCACGGTCACGGGACCGAGGTTCTCCGGGGACACCGTGAGGGTGAGGCTGTGATCGCCGTCCGCGGCTTGCGCGAGCGAGACCACCGGTGCGGCGAGCTGGGGGAGCAGGATGGGCCGGGCGATCGCTGCAGCCGCCGCCGGGGTCGTGGGGGCGAGCGGGGGTGGCATCGACGGGGACCCCGTGAGTGCCGGCACGACCGCTTCACCGGCCGAGGGCGTGGAGGCGGGCGCTGGGGTGGTCGATACCGGAGGTGCGGGTGAGGGTGACACGCGCGGGGCATCCGGCATCGGCTCCTCCGCAGCAGGGAGAGGGGGAGCCGCCTTCGCGTCTGCGCCCGACACGAGTTCCGTAGCGGGCGGGGAAGCCGGCACCGGGGGCATCGCCACGGACGCAGACGCGCCTCCCTCGACCCCCGTGCGCGGGGAAGCGGCAGCCGGTACGCCCGCGGTGGTGTCTGCGTCTCCCGAGGAATCGACGACGGCTGGAGCCGGTACGCCGAGGGGGACGGCCGCCGCCGAGACCCGCGACGACGATGCGACGGCCGGGGCGGTCGATTCGCGCACGGCCTCGACGACCTGCGCCGCGACGAGCGTTCCCGCGGTGGCGGGCTCCTGGCTGCTCTGACCGAGCGGAACGGACGTGCTCGCGAGCGCAGAAGTCTCGGTGGCCGCCGCCAGGGTGCCGTCGGCCACGGCCGATGCCGCCTCCGGTCCGTCGGCGGGGGCGGGCGGAGCGGACGGGACGAGCCCGACCGTCTCGGGAACGACGAGAGCGCCGTGGAGCGGTGCGGTCGGTGGAGGATCGGAGAGCGTGTTCTCCGGAGAGGCTTCGTGCTCCGGGGCGCCCTCCGCTGCGGCGTCCACCGGCAGATCCTGCGCGCGCTCTGCGCGTGAGGCATCGTGGATCACATCGGCGAACGCGGCGGCGCCTGCCGTCGCGGTGCGGGCG
>NZ_JRKC01000102.1:0-1054 GCF_000800925.1 Microbacterium sp. ZOR0019
CCCCCTCCTCCCTCCCCTTTGGGTCGAGGCCCCCGCGGCTCGTCGAGGCCCCCTCCTGTACACGCGTATGGGAGGGGGCCTCGACGGTGAAAGGGGGCGTCGGCCGGAGGGGAGGGACAGGGGAGGGACAGAATGGATGGCGTGACCGTCCCGCTCTCCGACCTGACCTCCATGCCCGACCCCCAGCACGTGTACGCCCTCGACGGCACACGGCTGGCCACCTACACCTGGGGCGAGCTCGATGCCCCCGTCGTGGTGATCGTGCACGGCTTCGCCTCGAGCGCGCGCGACAACTGGGTGCTCACCGGGTGGGTGCGCGCGCTCACGGGCGCCGGATACCGCGTACTGGCACTCGACCAACGCGGGCACGGCCTCAGCGAGAAGCCGCATGACCCCGAAGGGTACCGCATCCGCACCCTCGTGACGGACGTCGAGACCGTGATGGACACGTACCTGGTCGACGACGCCTTCTACGTCGGATACTCGCTCGGAGCCCGCGTGGGATGGGAGGTCGTCCGTGAGCTTCCGCACCGCATCGGACGGGCCGTGCTGGGTGGCGTGCCCGACGGCATCCCCCTCGCCCGGCTCGACCTCGACCAGGTGCGGGCCTACATCGCGGACGGCACTCCCGTCGCGGATCGGACCACGCAGAACTACATCACGCTCACCGAGAGGGTTCCCGGCAACGACCTGCAGGCGCTGGTCGCGCTCGCGGAGGGCATGCGGGCCTCGGGCATGATCGACCCCGATCCTTCGGATGCTCCGACCCGGCCGATCCTCTTCGCCACCGGCTCCAAGGACGCGATCATCGAAGGGTCCCGGGCTCTGGCTGCCGCGGCCCCCGACGGGCGGTTCTTCGAGATCCCGAACCGGAACCACTTCAACGCGCCCGGCTCGCGCGACTTCAAGGAAGCGGCGGTCGCGTTCCTCGCCGAGGCATAGCGAGGCATAGCGAGGCATAGCGAGGCATAGCGCCGAAACCCCCCTCCGCCGCCGAGACCCCCTCCTGCTGGCGTCAGCAGGAGGGGGTCTCGGCGAGGTGCGGGGGTCTCGG
>NZ_JRKC01000103.1:0-426 GCF_000800925.1 Microbacterium sp. ZOR0019
GGGACGACCGGGACCGCCGGAGCGCTGCTGGAACGGCGCACCCGGACGACCGCCCTGACCGCCACGAGGAGCGCCGGGACGCGGCGAACCGGGACGCGGGGCCCCCGGACGGGGTGCACCGGGACGCGGAGCCTGCGGACGCGGGATGTTGCCCGGGGTCGGGCGCTGGCCCATGCCCTGAGCCGATGCGAAGGGGTTGTTGCCCGGACGGGGTCCGGCGGGGCGCTGACCCATCCCCTGCGCAGAGGAGAACGGGTTGTTGCCGGGACGCGGAGCCCCGGGAGTCGGTGCGCCGCCCTCAGCAGGCTTCGCTGCTTCGGGAGTCGCTGCAGCCGGAGCCTCTGCCGCGGGGGCAGGCGCCGGAGCGGAGGGCGCGGGAGCCGCGGGGGCCGGGGCCTCCGGGGCAGGCTTGGGACCGGGCTTGGG
>NZ_JRKC01000104.1:0-10370 GCF_000800925.1 Microbacterium sp. ZOR0019
CCCCCGACCACCGCTCCCCCGACCACGGGCCCGATCCAGACGACCCAGCTGGGCCCTGCGATCGAGGTCACCGGACCCCTCCGCGAGCGCTACGAGGAGATCCTGACGCCCGAGGCGATCGCCTTCCTGACCGAACTGCACCACCGGTTCGCCGCCCGTCGCCATGACAGACTCGCCGACCGGATGCGTCGGCGCTTCGAGATCGGCAACGGACACGACCCGCGCTTCCGCGAGGACACGGCACACATCCGGGAAGACCGCGACTGGCGCGTCGCTGGCGCAGGACCCGGCCTCGAGGACCGGCGCGTCGAGATCACCGGCCCGACCGACCCGAAGATGACGATCAACGCCCTCAACTCCGGCGCACGCGTGTGGCTCGCCGACCAGGAGGATGCCACGAGCCCGACCTGGAAGAACGTGATCGAGGGGCAGCTCTCACTGCGCGAGGCCATCCGCGGCGAGCTGTCGTTCACCTCCCCGGAAGGCAAGGAGTACCGCGTCACGGCGGAGCGCACCCCCACGATCGTGATGCGCCCGCGCGGATGGCACCTGCCGGAGAAGCACATCGCGTTCACCGACCGTGCGGGTCGTCGTACCTCGGCGTCCGGCTCGCTCGTCGACTTCGGGCTGTACTTCCTGCACAACGCGCAGGCGCTGATCGAGAGCGGCCGCGGACCGTACTTCTACATCGCCAAGCTCGAGTCGAGCGAGGAGGCGAAGCTGTGGGACGACGTCTTCTCCTTCAGCGAGGAGTACATCGGCATCCCGCACGGCACCATCCGCGCGACCGTGCTGATCGAGACGCTGCCTGCCGCATTCGAGATGGACGAGATCCTCTACGAGCTGCGCGACCACTGCGCGGGCCTGAACGCCGGGCGGTGGGACTACATCTTCTCGATCATCAAGAACTACCGGGGTCGCGGGGCGCGGTTCGTGCTCCCCGACCGCAGCGAGGTCACGATGACGGTGCCGTTCATGCGGGCGTACACCGACCTGCTCGTGCAGACCTGCCACAAGCGGGGAGCCTTCGCCATCGGCGGCATGAGCGCGTTCATCCCGAACCGTCGTGACCCCGAGGTGACGGCGCGTGCCATCGAGAAGGTCACCGCCGACAAGAAGCGCGAGGCGGGCGACGGCTTCGACGGCACCTGGGTCGCGCACCCCGACCTGATCCCCACGGCGCAGGCCGAGTTCGACGCCGTCCTGGGCGATCGTCCGAATCAGGTCGACCGTCAGCGCGACGACGTGCACGTGGAGGCGCGTGATCTGCTCGACCTGCACATCGGACGACCGATCACCGCGCAGGGTGTGCGGGACAACGTCTCGGTCGCCATCCGCTACCTCGAAGCCTGGCTGCGCGGACTGGGCGCCGTGGCGATCGACAACCTGATGGAGGATGCCGCGACCGCGGAGATCAGCCGTTCGCAGGTGTGGCAGTGGATCCACCAGGACCGGACCACCGAGGACGGCACCCTCATCACCGCCGAGTACATCGAGGGACTCATCGCCCAGGTGCTCGCCCAGGCGACGCGCAGCCACGGCGACCGCTTCGACGATGCGGCGGAGATCTTCCGTGAGGTCGCGCTGCGCGAGCAGTTCCCGACCTTCCTCACACTCGGCGCCTACAGCCGGTTCCTGGTCGACGAGGACTGAGCGATAGACGAAGAGCCCTCGGGGTCGCGGCGGACACCGCACCCGGGGGCTCTTCCCGGTCCCGAGCCGGGCCGACCGGGCGGGCGTAGCCTGGAGGCATGACCGACGTCTGGGCGGACATCGCCTCCGAGTTCCTGCACTTCTATCCGCGCGGCAGGCGCCTGCTGGCGGTCGCCGGGACGGATGCCGAGCGCTCGCGTGCCGCGGCCGACGCCCTGGCTGCTGCCCTGACCGCCGTCGACCAGGAAGTCGTCCGGGATCATTCCGCGGACGGCGGGGAAGCGGGAGTGCGTGAGGCCGTCACCGCGTTCCGCCAAGCCCCGACGAGCGATGTCATCCTGCTCATCTCCGGCCCGGCAGGTCTGCTCGGTGAGCGCACCAGGGGGATGTGGAACTACGCGGTGTGGCAGCTCGCAGGCGACGAACCGCCGCACACGGTCGCGGGCGCGATAGTCGATGTGACCGATCCCGCGCATCCGACGCGGCGATTCGCCGACTACTGCGCACTCCCCGCCTCCTACGGCGCCTGACACGCGGGGCCGCTCAGTGGAACGACGCGGCCACCGAGTTGCGGTGATAGTCGAACACGATGCTGGTGCGGGTGGAGGCGACGCTGCTCTGGGCCGACAGATGCTCGAGCACGAACTCCCGCATCTCCGATGAATCGGCGACCGCGATGTGCAGGAGGAAGTCATCGTCACCGCCGAGGAAGAACACCTGGATGACGGGCGGGAGGACACGCACCCGGTCCGCGAACTCGACGATGCTCTCCCGGCGACCGCTCGGACGCAGGGTCACCCCGATGATCGCCTGGAGCCCGGCCCCCAGCTTCCGCTCGTCGACGCTCGCGTGGAACCCGGTGATCACCCCCCGATCGATCAGCGCGCGCAGCCGCGTGTGCGCGGTCGACGGTGCGACCCCGAGCCGAGCGGCGAGCTCCGCATTCGTCATCCGTCCGTCGGCGGTGAGGAGCTGCACGATCCTCGCGTCGATCGCATCGAGCGCGGGCGCCCGAACGCTGTTCGGCCCCGGGGCGTCAGAAGGCATCTCCATACGAAGCATTATTCAGGAATTCGGGCATCAACGAATCATCTTCACTGATTCTATTGATCTGGCGATGTTTCTGCGATCCTGGGTCGGTCACCTCATCACACCCCTGGAGGATCAATGAAGATCGGCGTCCCCACCGAGGTCAAGAACAACGAGAACCGCGTCGCCCTCACCCCCGCCGGCGCCGATCGGTTGGTCCACGAAGGCCACCGCGTGCTCGTGCAGACCGGCGCAGGGCTCGGCTCCGGCATCACGGACGAGACCTACCGCGACGCCGGCGCCGAAATCGTCGCGACCGCCGCCGAGGCCTGGGGCGAAGCGGATCTGCTGATCAAGGTCAAGGAGCCGATCGCCCAGGAGTACGGCTTCCTCCGGCCCGACCTCACGCTCTTCACCTACCTCCACCTCGCCGCCGACCGCGCGCTGACCACCGCGCTCGTGGATGCCGGGACGACGGCCGTCGCCTACGAGACCGTGCAGCTGCCCGACCGCAGCCTGCCGCTGCTCGTGCCGATGAGCGAGATCGCCGGACGGCTCTCCGTGGTCATGGGCTCGCACTCGCTGCTGCGCTCGCAGGGTGGTCGCGGAATGCTGCTCGGTGGCATCGCCGGCACCCCTCGCGCCAAGACCGTCGTGATCGGAGGCGGCGTCGCCGGTGAGCATGCCGCCGCGAACGCCCTCGGACTCGGCTCGAACGTGACCGTGATCGATGTCTCCCTCCCCCGCCTGCGCGAGCTCGAGCACCGCTACGGCGGCGCGCTGGAGACCCGCGCCTCGAGCCGCTACGACATCGCCGAAGAGCTCAGGACCGCCGACCTCGTGATCGGCTCCGTGCTGATCCCCGGCGCCGCTGCCCCCAAACTCGTCACCGACGACATGGTCGCCGCGATGAAGCCGGGATCCGTGCTCGTCGACATCGCGATCGATCAGGGCGGGTGCTTCGAGGGCTCGCGCCCGACCACTCACGACGACCCCACGTTCGCCGTGCACGACTCGATCTACTACTGCGTCGCGAACATGCCCGGCGCGGTTCCCGAGACCGCGACCCGTGCGCTGACCAACGCGACGCTGCCCTACGTCTCGGCGATCGCCGGCAAGGGCTGGGAGCGTGCCGCGTCCGAGGATGCCGCGCTCGCGAAGGGACTGAACGTCCAGAACGGGCACATCACCCTCCCCGCCGTCGCGCAGGCGCACGGCTTCCCGACCGACTGACCTTCCAGACCCGAAAGAACCTCGGATCTTGGCGACATCCCACACCTCGCGCGCCGCATCGACCCGAGTACGCTCGTAGTCGTGACCGAACGCGCTCCTCTCTCCCGCAAGCTGTCCGCCATCGCCGAGTCCGCGACCCTCAAGGTCGATGCCAAGGCCAAGGCCCTCAAGGCCGAGGGCAAGGACGTCATCTCCTACGCCGCCGGCGAGCCCGATTTCGCGACGCCGCAGTTCATCGTGGACGCCGCCGCGGAGGCCCTCGCCGACCCCGCGAGCTACCGGTACACGCCTGCTCCCGGCCTCCCGGCGCTGCGTGAGGCGATCGCCGCGAAGACCCTGCGCGACTCCGGCCTGGAGGTCTCCCCCAGCCAGGTCATCGTCACGAACGGTGGCAAGCAGTCCGTCTACCAGGCGTTCCAGGCCGTCGTGAACCCCGGCGACGAGGTGCTGCTCCCCGCGCCGTACTGGACCACGTACCCCGAGGCCATCCGTCTCGCCGACGGCACCCCGGTCGAGGTCTTCGCCGGCGCCGACCAGGACTACAAGGTCACGGTCGAGCAGCTCGAGGCCGCGCGCACCGCACGAACCACCGTGCTCGTCTTCGTGTCGCCGTCGAACCCGACCGGATCGGTGTACACCGCGAAAGAGACGCGTGCCATCGGACAGTGGGCGCTCGAGCACGGCATCTGGATCATCAGCGACGAGATCTACCAGAACCTCACCTACGAAGGTGTCAAGGCCACCTCGATCGTCGAGGCGGTGCCCGAGGTCGCCGGTCAGACGATCCTGGTCAACGGGGTCGCGAAGACCTACGCCATGACCGGGTGGAGGGTGGGCTGGATGGTCGGCCCGACCGACGCCATCAAGATCGCCGGGAACCTGCAGTCGCACCTCACCAGCAACGTGAACAACGTCGCGCAGAAGGCTGCCATCGCCGCACTCAACGGTCCGCAGACCGAGGCCGAGCAGTTCCGCGAGGCCTTCGACCGCCGCCGTCGCCTCATCGTGTCGGAGCTGTCGAAGATCGACGGCCTCGTCGTCCCGAACCCCCTCGGCGCGTTCTACGTCTACCCCGACGTGCAGGGCCTGCTCGGTCGGACCTGGCGCGGCGTCACGCCGACCACCTCGCTCGAGCTCGCCGACCTCATCCTCGACGAGGCCGAGGTCGCGGTCGTGCCCGGCGAGGCCTTCGGTCCCTCCGGCTACATCCGCATGTCCTATGCGCTCGGCGACGACCAGCTGCTCGAGGGCGTGCACCGCCTCCAGCGCCTGTTCGCCTGACGCCGTCCCGCTCCGTCCGGCCCCGCTCCGTCCGGTCCCGCTCCGTCGGCCGAGACCCCCGCTGACCGTCGAGACCCCCTCGCAACCGCGGTGCTGCGAGGGGGTCTCGACGTGTGGCGGGGGTCTCGGCGGTCAGTCCTCGGGATGGAAGCCGATCAGCCAGCGGATGCCGTAGCGGTCGACGAGCGTGCCGTCGTAGTCACCCCAGGGGCGCTTCTGCAAGGCGTCGAGCACTCGCCCGTCGGCGGCGAGCTTGTCGAACCACTCGGTGAGGGTCAGAGCGTCGGCCGTGCCGAGGAGAGACAGGAACATGCCGCCCATCTGGACGGCGTCGTCGTCGGCACCGGCATCCGCGCCGGCGAGCTCGACGAGTCCGCTCAGCTGCCCGTGCGCGACCGCATCGCCCGGGCCGTCATGACGCCCTGCTGCGGCGTAGTCGAACAGCTGCAGGTCACCCCCGAACACGCCCTGGTAGTGGTGGAGCGCCTCTGCGGCGTTGCCGGGGAACAGCAGGTACGGGATCAGTCCGCTCATGCCGCGAGTGTATCCGCGACCGTCGAGGTCCTACAGGTCGACGCCCACCAGCACGGGCTCCGGCTGCAGCACGAGACCGAACTCGGCGTGCACCCTGCTCTGGATGAACCGTGCGAGCTCGGAGACCTCTGCCGCCGTCGCACCACCCCGGTTGGTCAGGGCGAGCGCGTGCTTCGTCGACACCGATGCGCGTGAGCGCGGGAGCTTGAACCCCTTGCGGATGCCGGCCTGTTCGATCAGCCAGGCCGCGCTCACCTTGACGTCGGAGACGGTCGCGGGCTTCGACGGCGGAACCTGCCCGTCGTAGGCGGCGAGAGGGATCACGGTCACCGCATCGAGGTCCGGGGCGACCGGCCAGCGCGGGCACTCGGACGGCAGCGACCTGGCCACCGCCGCGGTCACGATGGCGTTCTGGAAGAAGGATCCGACGCCGTGCGTGTCAGGATCCGCATCGTCCAGGATCATCCCCTTCGACGCGCGGGTGGCGAGGATCCGCTCCCTGACCCAGTTGAGCGGGACCGGCGTCTCGTCGACGAGGCCGAGCGCACGCCGCAACTGCTCGCCGCGGACCACGCGCTCCCCGGCGATCAGCAGGTCGACGGTCACCGTGAGGATCACGGCACGACGCTGCGGCACGCTTCCGTGGTGATGCTTGAGCACCGAAGTACGGAAGCCGAGGCCCAGATCGGCCGCCGGAACGGTCGAGATCTCGCCGGTCGACTCGTCGATCAGCTCGACCTCGACCAGCGTCTCCTGGATCTCCTGCCCGTACGCGCCGATGTTCTGCACGGGGGCGGCGCCGACGGTGCCGGGGATTCCGCTCATCGCCTCGAGTCCCGCGTAGCCGTGGGCCACCGCGTAGGCGACCAGGTCGTCCCAGCCGTGTCCGGCCTGCGCGCGCAGACGGATGCGACCCGGGTGCGGGGAGGGAAGCTCTTCGATGCCCTCCGTACGCACTCGGATCACGGTGCCTTCGAAGGGCTCGTCGCCGACGAACAGGTTGGAGCCGCCGCCGAGGACGAACCACTCGTCGCCGCGCACCCACGTCTCACGAAGGGACTCGACGAGACCCTCGGTCGTCGTCGCCTCGAACATCCGCTCCGGCGCTGCGCCCGTGCGGAGCGTCGTCAGCTCCGCCAGACGAACCGGCTCGATCTCCCGCATCAGACCGCCCTCATCAGACGGCGACGCGCAGCTGCGCCTTGACGAGCACGGTGGTCTCGCCGAACGTGACCTTGAGGTCGATGCGTGCGACCTGCTCGTCGACCGCACCGACGGTCGCGACGACCTTCACGTCCGCACCGTCGACCGGGTCGACGACGACCGGCTTGGTGAAGCGAACGCCGTAGTCGAGGATCCGCGTCGCGGGGTCGAGGGCCGCGACGACGACCGAGGACGCGATGCCCATCGTGAGCATGCCGTGGGCGAGGACGCCCGGGAGCCCGACGGACGCCGCCACATCGTCGCGGTAGTGGATGGGGTTGAAGTCTCCGGATGCTCCCGCGTAGCGCACGAGCGATTCGCGGGTAAGATGCACGGTGCGCTCGGCGATCACGTCTCCGACGGTGTAGCCCATCAGACGGCCTCCCCTTCATCCGTGCTGTCCGCGCCGACCAGCAGCACGCTGGTCGCGGTCACGACGTGGGCACCCGCGGGGTCGGTGATCTCCGCCTCGCTGGTGATCATCGCGTTGCCCCCCATCATCCGGATGCCGGTCACGCGCAGCTGTGCGGTGAGCTCGTCGCCCGCGACGATGGGCCGCGTGTACGTGAAGCGCTGCTCCGCGTGGATGGTGCGCGCGAGCACGATGCCCGAGTCCTCCTGCCCCAGCAGCTGCTGGAGCGTGAGGTCCTGGATGACCATCGCGAAGGTCGGCGGCGCCACCACGTCGGAGAAGCCCGCCGCGCGGGCCGCCTTGACGTCGGTGTGCTGCGGAGCGTCGGCGAAGACGGCACGCGCGAACTCGCGCACCTTCTCACGGCCGACGAGGTACGGGGCCGTCGGCGGGAACTCCCGGCCGACCAGTTCTTGGTTCACTGCCACCCCTCGATCCTACCGAGGCCGCCTCTCGGTCAGGCGCGCTTACGCCCTCTGACCGCCTTGATCGCCATCTGCACGGCGATCACCACGAGATATGCCGCGAACAGCATGTTGCCGAGGGTCGGATCGACGATCGTCGCCAGCCACGCCCCGAGCGCGGTCGTGGTGCACGCGGAGACGCCGATGAGCAGCGCGGCGAGCAGGTCGACATTGCGGTTGCGCAGATTCCCCACCGTGCCCGAGATCGCCGTCGGGATCATCATGAGCAGCGAGGTGCCCTTCGCGACGAGGTCGCTGGTGCCGAAGGCCAGCATCAGCACGGGGACGACGATGACGCCGCCGCCCACCCCGATCAGACCGGCGAGGATGCCGGTGCCGATGCCGACGCCGACCAGGGCGATTCCGGTCAGCCAGGTGAGCTCGAACGCGGCGTCACGCGAGGGGATGACGAGGAAGAGACTGACGATCACGACGAGGAGGAAGCCGACGAAGCCCCAGCGCAGGGCTGTCTGCGAGATGCGCGGCAGCAGGCGCGTACCGATCTGCGCGCCGAGCACGGCCCCGGCCGCCAGGATGATGGCGGGGATCCAGGCGACGGATCCGGTCGTGGCGTATGAGATGACGCCGACGCTGGCCGTCGGGACGATCGCCGCGAGCGAGGTTCCGGCCGCGAGGCGCTGGTCGAAGTGGAGCAGGAGAACCAGCAGCGGGACGATGACCGTGCCGCCGCCGACGCCGAAGAGGCCGGAGAGGAGACCGGCGAGAAGGCCGATCCCGATGAACGTGATGTAGGCGCGAGGCCCTCGTGCCCTGGCCTGTACGTCACTCACCGGATCAGCCTACTCCCGGCCTCCTCCCGTCCCGAACTCAGACCTCCGAGTCCGCCTTGATCGGCACGGCGATCGACTCGGTGAGCGCCTGCTCGTAGCGACGCTGCCGCCGACGCAACCACAGCCCACCGATGATCAGCAGAGCGAGCACCCCGTAGGCGATGGCTGCGAACGGCTGCATCACCAACGTGCTCAGGTCTCCCTGGCTCAGCTGCAACGCCTTGCGCAGCTGCTCCTCGGCCATCGGCCCCAGGATCATCCCGACCACCAGCGGCGCCACCGGGTATCCGTACCTGCGCATGAAGTATCCGAGGATGCCGACGATGAGCAGGATCAGGATGTCGGTCGGGGAGCTGTGCAGCGCGTACGCCCCGAAGACGGCGAACAGCAGGATCCCCGCGTACAGGTACGGCCGCGGGATCTGCAGCAGCTTCACCCACATGCCCACGAGCGGCAGGTTGAGCACGATCAGGATGACGTTGCCGATGTAGAGGCTCGCGATCAGCGCCCACACCAGGTTCGACTGGTTCTCGAACAGCAGGGGTCCCGGTTGGATGCCGTACGACTGGAACGCCGTGAGGATGATCGCCGCGGTCGCGGTCGTCGGCAGCCCGAGTGTGAGCAGAGGCACGAGCACACCGGCGGCAGCCGCGTTGTTCGCGGACTCCGGACCGGCGACGCCCTCGATGGCACCTCGTCCGAACTCCTCGCGGTGCTTCGACAGCTTGCGTTCGGTCGCGTACGAGAGGAACGTGGCGACGTCCGCACCGCCGGCGGGGATCGTGCCGATCGGGAAGCCGATCGCCGTTCCTCGCAGCCACGGCTTCCACGACCGGCGCCAGTCCGCCTTCGTCATCCATGAACGCCAGCCCCGGGTGACGGGGATGACGTCGACGCCGCCGTGACGCAGCCGCGCGGCGATGTAGAACGTCTCCCCCACGGCGAACAGTCCGACCGCGACCAGCACGATGTCGACGCCGTCGGACAGCGCCGGGATCCCCAGCGTGTAGCGCTGCTGCCCTGAGAGCCAGTCGGTGCCGACGAGCCCGAGGAACAGCCCGACGCCGAGCGAGAGCATCCCCCGGGAGATCGAGCTGCCGATCAGCGCACCCACCGTGACGAACGCGATGACGATGAGGGCGACGTAGTCGGCCGGTCCGAGGTTCACCGCGAACTGTGCGAGCAGCGGCGCCAGCAGGGTCAACCCCAACGTGGCGAGCGTGCCGGCGATGAACGAGCCGATGGCCGCCGTGGCGAGTGCGGCTGCGCCCCGCCCCATTCTGGCCATCCTGTTGCCTTCGATCGCGGTGACGATCGACGCCGACTCCCCCGGGGTGTTGAGCAGGATGCTCGTCGTCGAGCCGCCGTACATGCCGCCGTAGTAGATGCCCGCGAAGGTGATCAGCGCCGCCGCGGGGTCCAGTGTGTACGTCAGGGGAAGCAGCAGGGCGACCGTCATGGCGGGGCCGATCCCCGGCAGCACGCCGACCGCGGTACCGACGAAGACGCCGAGGAAAGCGAAGGCGAGGTATTCGGGTTGCAGCGCCGTCGCGAAGCCTTCGAGGAGCAGCGTCCAGCTGTCCATCAGAACATCCTTCCGAGCCAGCCGAGGGCAGGACCCCACGGGAGCGAGAGACCGAGCAGACCACCGAAGGCGATCTGGATCACGACCGCGACGACGATCCCGATCAGGAAGGCCATCCACCAGCGCTTCGCGGCGAGGGACCAGGCGACGCCGCCGAACAGGAGTGCGGCGGCCGGCGCCCAGCC
>NZ_JRKC01000105.1:0-1081 GCF_000800925.1 Microbacterium sp. ZOR0019
TGAAGTCCCTCCCGACTCCCGTCGTCCCGCACTGACGCACCCCCTCGCCCGGCCGCACCGCCCGCGCCGCCTCGCCCGGGCCGCCCGCACCGCCTCGCGGTACGGATGTCGGGGCGATTCACGGATGGCAGGACGACACGCCGTCGCACGTCCGACATCCGTCCGTTCTCCCGACACCCGTCACTGATGTGCGGCCGGCTCTCCCGACATCCGTAGCGAGACGGCCCCCGGGCAGGGCATTCTGGAGCGATGCCCCTGTCCGCGATCGAGCTGCACCGACGTGGCGTCGAGGCGGCGAACGCGAGGAGGTTCACACAGGCGCGGCGCGCGCTCGACACCGCCTCGGCGCGCACCGACGACCCCGACCTGCGCGCACGGATCGACGGCACGGTGGCGTACGTCCTCGCCCAGAAGGGGCAGCCCGCGGCCGCCGAGCAGCTATGCCGGAACGCCCTGGGGCGCTCCGGGCTCCGCCCCGAGACGATCGCGGTGCTCAGCGGCCAACTCGGCACGCTCCTGATGCACAGCGGCCGACTCGCGGAGGCGGAGGCCATGCTCACCCGCGCGATCGACACGTTGACGGCGATCGGCGAGGAGACGACCGAGCTCGCGAACTGCCTGATGAACCGCTCCGTCGTTCGGATGCAGCAGCGCGAGCTGGAGACGTGCGTCGAGGACCTGCGTCGCGCCGTCGCGGTGTACGAGGCGAACGACGACGAGGGCCCGCTCGCCGAGGCGCGGCACAACCTCGGCTATGCGGCACTCCTCGGAGGCGACCTCGTCACCGCCCTCACGCAGATGACGCGTTCGCGCCCGAAACTCGCGGCGATCAGCGACCTCGCTGCGGCGATCAGCGACCTGGATCGTGCCGAGGTGCTCAGCGATGCGGGGCTCACCACCGAGGCGGAGGCGCTGCTCGCCCAGGTCGCCGCCGAGTTCGGGGCGCAGCGGATGAGGCAGGCCAGAGGCGAGGCCGAGTTCCATCTCGCCCGCTCGCTCCTTCGCCACGACCCCGCCGCCGCGGAGCGGGCGGCCCGGACCGCGGCGCGGCGCTTCACCGCGCTCGCGAACCACGGATGGG
>NZ_JRKC01000106.1:0-3250 GCF_000800925.1 Microbacterium sp. ZOR0019
CGCGGCCGCCGCCGCGCCCATGTCGACACGGGCGCGCTGACGCACTGTGCGCGCCGTCACCGGGCTCCCCTCGGCCGCCAGCGCCTCCGCTGCCGCCTCGGCCCTCTGCTGCGACGTCTGCTGCTCACCCATGCCAACTCCTCAAGAACGTGAATAACGTTGTTATGTGTTATTTACGTTATCGCCTCGAAGAGGGTTTGCGCAACCGCCGGCCTGCGCCGGTACCGTGGTCGGCATGAGCGACGACCAGACCGCCCCGGCAGCCGCCTACGGCAGCGTCGGCAACCTCGATCACCGCCTCTGGGACTTCCCCGACGACGACGCGCTCCGCGAGTACCAAGCAGCCGAAGACGAACTCCGCGCCGCACTGATCCGCAACCATGGCAACCTCGGCTGCGCTCGCGTGCTCGGCCGGCCCACACCGGACACCGTGCGCGGCATCGCCCGCTTGCTCGACGACGCATCCAGCCGGCACAGCGACGACGCCGGACGCACACCGGATCCCGAGCCCGAGGAACCCGCGCCCGCGGCTGCCGGCGGGATCATCGCCCGCGCGCTCACCTGGATCCGAGGCCCGCGCGCCTGACCGGCGCGGAGTGGCGTTGACCACACGTGGACGGACTCCGGCGATTCGCCGGGCCTCCGCCGCCCACCTGATGGACAACGCCACGAGGACTCCCCCGCCCCCAGTGTGGACGGCCGCACGCGCCCGCCCGACAATGGGGACGGCCGAGCCGAAAAGCCCTGCCTGGTCGGCCGGCGGCCTCCCGGCGAGAGCTGCGCCCTCGCGCTCCGCAGCGGCACTGCGTGCCGTGGTCGACGACCGCGCAAGCGCGGCCGCAGCTTGGTCGCGCCCTGACGGGCGCTCCCCCATTTTTTCGCCGTGAAGCCTTCGGCAGCATACGGCCGCCGGCTCTTCACGCAAGGGGCTTTCGCGGCATATCCTCCCTCGCTCCGCTCAGTCCGGTATTCCACGGTCCCCTTGCGCGGCGATCCTCTGGCCTGCCGGCACTATTCGTGCCTTCACGGCAAAAAAACGTGGAGGGGGTGGGCAGGAACAACACCCGAATAGTACTAATCCCACTAATGGAGGTAGCGAGATGGCACGCAAGATCAAGAGCAGCAAGAGCCCGGAGCAGCGGCGCGCCGAGATGGAGGCCCTGCACGACCAGCTCGGCGAGGCCGTCGAGGAGCTGCGCAGCTCCGAGCGCTGGGCGGCGTACCTGCGGTTCTGCACGAGCTTCCACCGCTACAGCTTCGCCAACGTCATGTTGATTTGGTGGCAGTGCCCCGAGGCGTCCGCCGTCGCCGGATACCGCGCCTGGCAGGCCAAGGGACGCCAGGTCCGCAAGGGTGAGCGCGGGATGCGGATCATCGGGACTGGAACCGTTCGCGTCAGCGACGACGACGCCGAGGAAGAGGGCGAGAAGACCGAAGACGGGCGACGTCGAGTGTTCTTCCCCGTGTCCGTGTTCGATATCTCGCAGACCGAGCTTGCCGAGGGAGCTGAGGACGTCTCGACCGTCGCGCATGAGCTGACCGGAGCCGATGACGCCGGGATCCTCGCCCGCGTCGTTGACCACCTGACCGCGGCAGGCGTGCCGGTCGAGTTCGGCAGCACCCGCGCAGGCGTCAATGGCTACACGAGCCCCGCAGACGCCGAGACCGGCGAACCCGTGCGCGTCGTCATCAGCGACCAGCTCGACCCGGCACAGCAGGCCAAGACGGCCCTGCACGAGGCCGCACATATCGCCCTCGGGCACATCGACGACGACCCGGCCGAGTATGTCGCCCACCGCGGCCGCTACGAGGTCGAGGCCGAGAGCGTCGCCTACGTGCTCGCCGGGATCCTCGGGCTCGACAGTAGCGCCTACAGCGTCGGCTACGTCGCCGGATGGGCCGAGCGCGCAGAATCCGACGTCATCAAGGACACCGCGGCACGAGTCCTGAAAGCCGCGCACACCCTCGCCGAGGCCCTGGCCCCGACCGAGGCCGAGAGCGTCGCCGCCTAACCCACCTGAATAGTACTATTGCCGCTTGACTCTTAAGGGCGGCAATAGTACTATTAGGGGTAGAGAGAGACGAGGGAACCGTGACCGGATACACGATCGCCAGCGAAGCGGGCGTCATCATCGCCCAGGTGAGTCACCACGACATCACCACAACCGAAGCCCCGCGTGTAAATAGTACTAATCCCACTAATGGAGGTAGTCCTGTGAGCCAACTCACCGCAATCCGCATCGACGAAGACGGCACCCTGACGGTCTGCCAGCTCGAAGCCACCCCCGAGGGCAGCTTGCTGCACGCCATGTACGCGGCCCTCGACGTGCGCACCATCGAGACGTTCGAGCTTCCCGGCCACATCGATGTGATCTTCGACGAGGAAGGCAAGCTCACCGGAGCGCAGCCGAACGACCGCGGCACCGTGACCGCCCTCATGCTCGGCGGCCGCTTCCTCCCCGGCGACTACATCGCAGGCCCCGCCCTCTTCCTCGGCTACACCGACGACGGCGAGCACGTCGGCCTCACCGAAGACCAGATGCGCCGGATCCTCACCGCCAGCATCGACTAGCCACCCGGGGCGGCCGGGACCACACTGGCCGCCCCTAATAGTACTAATCCCACTAATGGAGGTAACCCGCATGAACGTTCAGACCGCGACCGAAGCCAGCGCCCTCAGCGAGTTCCTGGAGGCGTGGAGCGGCGGACTGTCCGCCGACCTGGCGACCAAGCTCACGTGCACCGAGGCCGACGCCCTCGCGCGCCTGCTGCGCACGCACGGCCGCCCCGCGTCCGCTGCCGAGTGGATCAACTTCCACAGCCGCGGCGACGACGACGAGGAGGACGCCCACCACCGCACCCCGGCCGCCGCAATGGGGCTCGAGCTGGACCAGCTCACGGCAACCTACCCCGACCTCTTCCAGGAGTTCGAGGATCCCGAGGAATTCGGGGCCGGGCACGTCGTCCTCTACAGCCTCGACGGCAGGCAGCGCTTCGCGATCACCGAGCAGTGCGACAAGCCTGCGGACGATGAGACGCGCGAGCCGATCGCCTGGCAGTGGGAGATCTCGCACCGGCTCCTGTCGGGAGGGTGGCAGCGCGACACGACGGGGGAGAGCGCCGCCGACGACCTCGCCCCGTTCATCCTCGCCGCCTGGCACTGGGCAGCAGCACACGGCGGCCCCCGCGGCCTGTAAACGCCACCGCCGGGCCCTCCGGGGCCCGGCACGAGGGGAGCGACCCCCTCGTG
>NZ_JRKC01000107.1:0-1914 GCF_000800925.1 Microbacterium sp. ZOR0019
CCGGAGGCTCGGCGGCGGCCCTCGTCCGCACCGCCGCCACCCACGGCGTCTCGATCGCCGGGAGCGCGGCCTTCGCGGTCGCGGCCTCGCCCGACGACCACATCCGCATCCCGTTCACTGCGCCCGACGACGTGCTCGCCGAGGGCGTCCGGCGTCTCGGAGCCGCCTGGCGCGAGTATCGGCAGACTCTCGGGATGTCCTCTTAGGCTGACCCGCATGACTCGGATTCAGCGCCGAACCCTGTGGATCTCGATCGTCGGCGTGCTCGCCGTCCTGGCCTACGCGGTGCTCGCTGCACTGCAGATCCTCGTGTTGAATCCGCTCGCCGCGGCTCCGGGGCTCACGATGAATGAGATCCGTTTCGCGATGGCGGAGGCGGGGGAGAACCTCGGCCAGGGTGCCGTGTTCTCCGTTCTCGGCATCGGCGTGGCGCTGGCCGTCGCGGTGGCCGTCGTCTCGGTCGTCCGGCGTGCGGATCCCGTGGTTCCTGCGATGACGTTCCTGGCGCTGCTCATGCTCGGCGCGGTCGGTTACTTCGTCGCGTCGTTCGGCGCGGGCATGGCCCTGGCCGACACGTTCGGGATCAGCGGAGCGGACTACTCGCCCTGGGCCCGACCGCTGTACGTCGTGAGCGCCCTCGCCGCCGTCGCGATCGTGGTCGGCGGCGCGGTGGCGGTCGTGAGATCCCGGCATCCGGCCCAGCCATAGTGGGCAGCCAGTAGCGTTGATCCATGGTCAACTATCGCTATCTCGGCAACAGTGGTCTCAAGGTCTCGGAGATCACCTACGGCAACTGGGTCACCCACGCCTCACAGGTCGGCGACGATGCCGCCGTCAAGACCGTGCATGCCGCCCTGGACGCGGGAATCACGACTTTCGACACCGCCGACACCTACGCCAACACGGCTGCGGAGGTCGTTCTCGGCAAGGCACTGGAGGGGCAGCGCCGTGAGGGGCTCGAGATCTTCACGAAGGTCTACTTCCCGACCGGTCCGAAGGGCCCGAACGACACCGGGTTGAGCCGCAAGCACATCTTCGAGTCGATCAACGGCTCGCTGCAGCGCCTCGGCACCGACTACGTCGACCTGTACCAGGCGCACCGCTTCGACCACGAGACCCCGCTCGAGGAGACGTTCCAGGCGTTCGCCGACGTCGTCCGTCAGGGCAAGGCGCTCTACATCGGCGTCTCGGAGTGGACGGCCGAGCAGTTGCGTGAAGGGCACGCACTCGCAAAGCAGCTGGGGATCCAGCTCATCTCCAACCAGCCGCAGTACTCGATGCTGTGGCGCGTCATCGAGGGCAAGGTCGTTCCGGCGTCCGAAGAGCTCGGGATCTCGCAGATCGTGTGGTCGCCCATGGCACAGGGCGTGCTCAGCGGCAAGTACCTGCCGGGGCAGCCGGTACCCGAGGGCTCGCGCGCGACCGACCCGCACAGCGGCGCCGACTTCATCAAGAGCTTCCTGCAGGACGACATCCTCACCGCGGTGCAGCGTCTGAAGCCGATCGCCGAGGAAGCCGGCCTGTCGATGCCGCAGCTCGCGATCGCGTGGGTGCTGCAGAACCCGAACGTCGCGGCTGCGCTGGTCGGAGCTTCCCGTCCGGAGCAGTTGGCGGAGACCGTCAAGGCCTCGGGTGTGAAGCTCGACGCCGACACGCTCGCCGCGATCGACACCGCGCTGGGCGACACGGTCAACCGCGACGCCGAGCACACCTACTCGGTGTCTCCGAAGTCCCGCCTGGTCTGACCGCCCGCCCGTCTCGTCCGGTCGTCGCGTCCGGGTACGCTCTCCGGTCGTCCGGTCGTCGCATCCGCTCGTCCGGTCGTCCGGTCGTCGCGAGGGCCGACGCCCCCTCTGCCCGCCGAGGCCCCCTCTGAATCTTGCGAATCAGAGGGGGCCTCGGCGGTGGAAGGGG
>NZ_JRKC01000108.1:0-1105 GCF_000800925.1 Microbacterium sp. ZOR0019
TCCTGTGTGTGTTGTGTGAACCTGACGTTTACAAACTAGGTGGGGGGTGGGACATTGGTGGGGGTGGGGGGACCAGGGCGGCGAATGTTGCTTGAAATTTGCAAGCATTTTTCGCAGGGTCGAGGGGTGCGAGGTGGTGCGGGTTCGGTGGGGGTGGGGTGGTGAATGTTGCTTGAAATTTGCTTGCATTTTTCGGGGGGTTGCGTGGGGGTTGCGGGGGGTGGGTGTCTCGGCCGGGGCGTGGGGGTGGTGATCGCCGTTCGGGGGTGCGGTCGATATCCCTTTGTGCGGGGTCGTGTCCGATGTGGGCGGTGATCGGCACCTATGGCGGGTGGAGGTGGTGGAGGTGGGCAGGGGCCGGGCCGCGTACAGGGTGGGCATGGATGTGTCGAGGGATGCGGTTGTGGGCTGGTTGGGGCGCGTGGAGCGGGTGGGGGATGCCGCTGCGGGGGCGGGGAAGGCGGTGCGGCGTGCGGTGGTGGCGTGGGCGTGGTTGTGGGGGCCGGTCGGGGCGGTGGTGTGGTGGGTGTGCACGGGGGAGCCGGTGGGGTGGTCGGTGTGGGGGCCGCTGCTGGACGGCCTGCCGTGGGGACGGTGAGCGCTCGCCGCGGCGGGTGGTGGCCTCCGGGGCCGGGGCGGCGTGGCAGGGCGGTAGGGGGCCGGTGAGGGGTTCCGGCTGCGCTCGCCGCAGCGGGCAGCTCGAGCTGCTCGGCGAGCTGCTCGCCGGGGGTGGGGGTTCAGGAGCCGGCGGGTGCTCTCAGCGGCGCTGTGCGCCCGTCTGAGGGCCGATCGGGCGGGCCGGGGGATCCACGCCCGTCGGGGCCACCCCCGTCATCCCCAGCCCGATCAGGAGCGCGGGGGAGTGCCCCCCGTTCCGACGCCTCCCCAACCCGACCACCGCGACCGCGACAGCGGGTCGCTCGACACCCACACCGACCACCTCGGAACGCACCGACCAGCACCCGACCCAAACCACCCACGCCCGACCATTTCGACACCGCTACGGCTCCCCACAACCCGGCCACGGAGCGCCCCGCCAGGGGCGCAGGAGCGCGCCAGCGCTCCGACAGAGCGGCGGCGCCAGCCGCCCGCTCGCTGCCCCCCC
>NZ_JRKC01000011.1:0-62366 GCF_000800925.1 Microbacterium sp. ZOR0019
GCCGCGGCTCGTGGATCTGCCGCCGCCGCCCCCGCCGGCGATCAGGCCGCCGATGATGCCGCCGAGGATGTCGCCGCCGATGCCCGAGCCGCCGCCCGCCGATCCGGAGCCTCCGAAGAGGCCACCGAAGCCGCCCTGGTCGGAGGAAGGGGCGTATGCCTGGACATCCGACTGTGCGGCCGCCGTCGCCTCCCGGGCGAGGGAGAGGGCACGATTGGCCTCGGCCAGTGCGGCATCCGGCTCGGTGGCCCGCAGGCTCAGAGCGTGCGTCAGACTCGCCTCCGCGTTCGCGAGCCGTGTGCGGGCGGTGGAGCCCACGGTGCCGCGACGGGTCTCGATGAAATCCCGAGTCGCGCGGATCTCGGAGGTCGCCTGTGCGAGGGTCTGCTCGAGCATCTGCTGCACGCGGCGCGCGCGTTCGACGCTCTCCTGCCCGTGAGCGATGGCGCCGTCGATCTGGGCGTTCGCGGCGGTGAGCGCCTCCAGCACTCGCTGCGGGTTGCGGGCGGACCCGGCGAGGTCGACCTGCGCGCGCTGCAACTGCTCTGCGGTCGCCGAGGTCGCGGCGGCGATCGCTCCGTCCGCGTCGGGCAGCTGCCGGGCCGCGACGAGGTCCCCCTGCAGCTCGGCCACCAGAGCACGCGACTTCGTCTCGAGTGCGGACAGTTCGGATCCGAGAGCCGTCACCGCCTGGGTGAGCTGCGCCGCCTGCGCCACGGATTGCTCGGCCGTGCGGATCGCGAAGGCGGCTTCACCGGATCTGCCCGCCGCGATCGCCTGTGCGGCGGCGTCGATCGATCGATCCGCCAGCTCGGCGCGCTCGTGCGCCTGGGCCGGGTTGTCGGCGATCGTGCGGAGCGCTTCCGCGTCGTAGGTCTCTGCCAGCGCCGCGAGCGCGGGTGCGGCGGCAGCGAGTGCGGAGGTCAGAGCCGCGCGTTCGCCGCGGACCCTCTCGAGTTCCTGCGGGGCGTTCTGCTCGAGCTTGCGGAGCGCGTCGAACGCTTCGGTGTTGTCATCGAGCACATCGTCGATCTCCTCGGCGATCCGGATGATGCGGATGTGCCAGGCGCGGCGATCGTGGATCGTGTCCTCGATCTCGTCGCCGAGCTTCTGCTTCAGGTCGAATGCCTCGGCGATCTTGGCCTTGGCGGCGTCGACCACCCGGGTGAACTCCTCCGTGGCGCCCTCCCCGAACTGCGCGATCGCGAAGCTGAGCTCTTCTCTGCTCGAGGTGATGGCGTCGTCGGCCTGAACGAGGGCGAGCGCGGCCTGCGTCTCGACCTGCTGATCGGTGAGCGTGGAGAACGGGTCGGCGGGATCGGGAGTCTCCGGCATCGCACCGCGTTCGCGGATCTCGGCCTTGCGGCGCGCACGGCGCACCAGCGCGACGACGAGCCAGACGAGCAGGGCCACCACGACGACGGCGGCGACGATCACGCCGATGCGGAGCGCTCCGGCACCTCCGTCTCCCTGTATCTCATCGGCGGCGAGGGTGATCGCACCCATCCAGTCGCCGTCGGCGGCGAACGGGACCATCTTGTCTTCGATGCTGTCGAGCTGGCTGAAGCTCAGCGGTCCGTCGGCTGCCGCGGAGATGTAGAGGCTGCGGCCGTCGACGGCGATGGCGAGGAGATACTGCTCGGTGCCGAGGTTGTTGGCCTCGGCGACGGTGTCTGCCCACTGCGCATCGTCTGTGGGGTTGGTGAACTCGTCGACGAGCACGACGAACAGGTCGGCGTTCGAGTTCTCGCTCAGTTCCTGGAGCCTGGCCTCGACCGTCGCCTCTTCGTCGGCGCTGAACACGCCGGCCCGGTCCGTGACGAACCCGGCGTCGAGCGTGATCGGATCGGTGGCGGACGCAGCCGACGGGGCGAGTGCCCCTGCGACGATCGCCAGCACGAGTCCGGTCAGCATGAGCCACCGTTTCGTCATCGTGTTCCCTCCGACCGGCAGCCGAGCCCCATGCGTCGAGTCTATGCACTGACTACGACACGCGACAGCACTGGAGAGCGGTTCGCCGTTCGCCGTCAGCGGAGGCACATACGCTGGAAGGCATGGACGACATGTACGGTTCGGATGTGCTGGCGACCGGCTGGCGCGACCGCGGCGCGAAGCAGGTGCCACAGGTCGCGGCGGAGGCCGATCTGGTCGTCGAGGTCGCCGATGACGGGTTCTGCGGCGCCGTGACACGCGTGCAGGCGGGAAACGTCGAATTGGAGGACCGACGCGGACGACGCAGGCTCTTCCCGCTCGGCGGAGGATTCCTGATCGACGGTGCCCCCGTGCGGCTCATCAGCCCGTCCGCCCCCGCACAGGGCCGCCGTCGGACGGCGTCCGGCTCCTTCGTCGTCGCCGATCAGCGGGCGCGTGTCGCCTTGCCCAGTCGCATCCTCGTCGAAGGCAAGCATGACGCCGAACTGGTCGAGAAGGTCTGGGGCGCAGACCTGCGCGTCGAGGGTGTCGCCGTCGAGTTCCTCCAGGGAATCGACCTCCTCGACGATCTGCTCGCCGCCGAGCCGCCGACGGCGACGCGACGCTATGGCGTGCTGGTCGACCACCTCGTGCCGGGATCGAAGGAGACCAGGGTCGCCGAGGCGATCGCGCGCGGCCCGCACGGGCGGCACCTCCGGATCGTCGGGCATCCCTTCATCGATGTCTGGCAGTGCGTGACACCGCGTGCCCTCGGTATCGCGAAGTGGCCCGAGATCCCGCGCGGCACCGATTGGAAGACGGGGATCTGCCGTGCTCTCGGCTGGCCGTACGAGGCGCCGGGCGACACCGGACGCGCGTGGCAGTACATCCTCTCCAAGGTCACCACGTATCGGGATCTGGAGCCCGCGCTGCTCGGTCGTGTGGAAGAACTCATCGACTTCGTCACCGCCCCCGCAGAGTGACAGAGGTGCGGTCCGCGTGCGCCGGCGGACCCGGGCACGGCGACTACCCTGGAATCATGCCCGAACCCCGTACCTTCCGAGACGAACCGGTGTCGTTCGTACGCCGCAGCGGTCGGATGTCGGAGGCGCAGGAGCGCGCCTTCACCGAGCTCGGCCCGCACTACCTGCTCGACGTCCCGCGCGACGTCGCCTGGACCTCGGTGCACCCGGAGGCGCGTCTCGATCCTGCGGCGGAGTACGGTCGCGACTCCGACCTGTACGTCGAGATCGGCTCAGGGCAAGGGCACGCGATCGTCGCAGCGGCGTCGTCGCGCCCGCAGGATGACTTCCTCGCCGTCGAGGTGTTCCGCGCGGGGCTCGCCCGGACCATGCTCGATGCCGACCGTGAGGGCGCGCGCAATCTCCGTGTCGTCGAGGCGAACGCGCCCGAGGTGCTGTCCTCGTACCTGCCCGAGGGTGCGGCACGAGAGGTGTGGATCTTCTTCCCCGACCCCTGGCACAAGAAGCGGCACACCAAGCGTCGGCTCGTGCGGCCGGGCTTCGGTGACACCGCGGCGAGAGCGCTGCGTGATGGCGGCCTGCTGCGGCTTGCGACCGACTGGGAGGACTACGCGCTGCAGATGCGCGAGGTGCTCGATGCCG
This sequence comes from Microbacterium sp. ZOR0019, assembly GCF_000800925.1. Taxonomy (NCBI): domain Bacteria; kingdom Bacillati; phylum Actinomycetota; class Actinomycetes; order Micrococcales; family Microbacteriaceae; genus Microbacterium; species Microbacterium sp. ZOR0019. The sequence continues at coordinate 3,537 of NZ_JRKC01000011.1, forward strand.
AACCCCTGTTCGAGCGCGCGTTCGACGGCGAGTGGGCCGAGCGTTTCGACGGTCGCGTCATGACCGCCTTCGAGCGCAAAGGCATCGCCAAAGGGCGCGATATCCGCGATCTCGTCTACCGGCGCCGGACCCGCCCATGACCGAGGCGCGGACCGCGGCGGCGACGTGGCCCGGTATCGTTCCCGCGGGGCTCGTCTGCGCCGCAGCTCCTGCCTTCTTCGTGGCGGAGATCCCGTGGCTCGGCTGGGCGCTGCTCGCTCTGGGCCTCGGTGCCGCCTGGGTGATCGAACGCCGTCGGCCGTCCGAGAGCCGGATCGTCAGCGGGGGAGAGCAACGCCCCCCGTCGCTCGTCCGCGATCTCTCCCTGATCGCGGTCGGTCTGCTGATCGTCAGCATCATCCCGTTGGCCGCCGAGTTGGACAACTTCGCGATGCTGCGGTTCACGCTGGCTCTCGGCGGCGCGGTGGCCGTGCCCTACGTCATCTCGCGTTTCGTGTACCGCGATCGTGCGATCAGTTTCCCGTGGCGGACCCATCGTCGCTGGGGGAGGCTCCAATGGGGATGGCTGGTGGCGGTGCTCGTCCTCGGCTGGCTGATCCTCCCCTTCTACTTCATCACGAGCGGCGTCTACCAGAACTGGCCCGTGGTCGACACTCCCGACCTCATCGCGCGGCTCTTCGTCGGAGTGGGTGCCGTCGGCATCTGGGACGAACTGTTCTTCATCTGCACGGTGTTCGCCCTGCTCCGTCGCCATTTCCCGAACGTGATCGCGAACCTGCTCCAGGCCGTCGTGTTCGTCTCGTTCCTGTGGGAGCTGGGGTACCGGGAGTGGGGTCCGCTGCTCACGATCCCGTTCGCGCTCCTGCAGGGATACATCTTCCTGCGCACCCATTCGCTCGCGTACGTGGTCACCGTGCATCTGCTGTTCGACGCCGTCGTGTTCGCGGTGCTCGTCCACGCGCACAACCCGGGGCTGCTTCCGATCTTCCTGGTCTGAGCACGCGCGGAGACCTCGCGGGCTTGCCGGGTGAGCTCTCGGACGAGAGAATCAGCCCATGCTCATCGTCGGTCTCGTCCTCGCCGCAGCTGCCGCTGCGTTCCATGTGTTCATCTTCGCGCTCGAGTCGCTGAGGTGGACCGAACCCGAGACCAGGAAGATCTTCGGCGTCGCCAGCGAGGCGGACGCCGTCACGATGAAGCAGCTCGCCTTCAACCAGGGGTTCTACAACCTCTTCCTGGCGCTGACGACGTTGCTCGGCATCGGTCTCGTGATCGTGGGAGCCGAGACGGTCGGTCTGACCCTGGTGTTCGCGGGCACGGCCATGATGCTCGCCGCCGCACTCGTCCTGGTGCTCGCGGACCGCACGAAGGCTCGCGCCGCGACGATGCAGGGGGCGCTACCTCTGCTCGCCGTGATCGTGACTGCGATCGGCGTCTCGATCTCCTGACGCGCGCGCCCGGGGTCGCCCGGGGAACGGGGTGACAGACGCTCTCTCACCCGGCACACTCGTGTCATGGCCGACTGGGTGCTGCACGTGGACATGGATCAGTTCATCGCCGCGGTCGAGGTGCTGCGGCGGCCCGAGCTCGCCGGACGCCCGGTGATCGTGGGCGGACGGGGGGATCCCACCGAGCGAGCCGTCGTGTCGACCGCGTCGTACGAAGCACGCGCCTTCGGCATCGGCTCGGGGATGCCGCTGAAGATCGCGGCACGCAAGGCCCCAGAGGACGCCGTGTTCCTCCCGGTCGATCACCAGGCGTACGAGATCGCCTCCGCGGACGTGATGGCTGCGCTTCGTGCGCTGCCGGAGGTCGTGGTGGAGGTCGTCGGATGGGACGAGTGCTTCCTCGGTGTGAACACGGACGACCCCGAGAGCGTGGCGCGGGCTGCACAGGAGGCCGTGCGTGAGGCGACGGAGCTGCACTGCTCGGTCGGCATCGGCGACAACAAGGTGCGCGCCAAGATCGCGACGGAGTTCGGCAAACCCCGAGGGGTCTTCCGGCTCACCGAAGCGAACTGGTTCGACGTCATGGGCGACAGATCGACACGTGATCTCTGGGGCGTCGGCTCGAAGGTGCAGAAGCGTCTGGCTGCACATGGCATCTCGACCGTCCGGGAACTCGCGGACGCCGAGGAGGCGATTCTCGTCGAGGAGTTCGGCCCGCGGATGGGGGTCTGGTATCACGGACTCGGATCCGGTCAGGGGCCTGCCGTCGTCGATGACACGCCGTGGGTCGCTCGCAGCCACAGCCGGGAGACGACCTACCAGCAGAACCTCACGACACCGGACCAGATCGAGCGGGCCGTTCGCGAGCTCGCCGTCCAGGCTTTCGATGACTGCACCGCCGAGGGCAGGCCGGTCGTGCGTGTGCATCTGAAGGTTCGTTACGCGCCCTTCGAGACGAAGACGCTCGGTCGGAAGCTGCCGGGTGCGACCGAGGACCGTGATGAGTTCGTGGCGGCGGCTCTCGCGCTGGCGGCGACCCTCGACGTCGAGCGCGAGGTCCGTCTTCTCGGTGTGCGCGCGGAGATGACGATGCCCGATGCCGCGGACGACACCGGGCGCACGCCGGTCCGGGGGAGGATCTGACTCCTCCTCCGGGTACGGCGGCTCCGATCGAGGATCTCCGGGTCAGTCGCGGATGACTGCGGCGACCGCGCTCACCTCGATGAGAGCCCCGGGGACACCGAGGCCCGCGACGAGGGCCGCGGTGACCAGGGGCGGGGCGCCGTCTCTGGCGAGCCTCGACGCGACGGCGCCGTAGGCCGCGCGGAGATCCGCATCCTGACGGATCAGCACGGTCCAGCTGATGACGTCGGCGAGTCCGGCGCCCGCCGACTCGAGGGCGATGCGGGCGTTCTCGACGGCGCGGAGAGACTGCTCCGCGGCATCCGTGGATACGACCGCGCCGGTCGTATCCACACCGTTCTGGCCACCGACGTAGATCATGGTCGCACCTGGCGGCACGACGGCGACGTGACTGAAGGCGGGGCTGGCGACGAGCCCTTCGGGCTGCATGAGGGTGATCTCCATGGCCACACTCTGCCTCGGGGAACCGACATCGCCGACCCCGCCCTCGGATCGCGGGATCAGAAGCGCAACAGCACCTTGCCGACGCGCCCCGGGGTGTTGCTCGCCTGCACCGCCGCGCGGATGTCTCCCGCGTCGAAGGTTCCCGCCACGGGAAGCGTCAGGCTGCCGTCGCCGACCCGCTGGATCAGCTCACCGAACAGCTCGCCGCGCACGCTCGGGTCGAGCTGCGGGATCACCTTGCTGCCCCAGAAGCCCTTCACCGTCGCCTGCTTGAAGATCACGTCGGAGGAAGCGATCTCCATGGTCGGAGAGTTCATCGCCCCGAAGGCGACGAGAGTGCCTCCCTCGGCGAGAAGCGAGAGGACGTCTCCCGCGGAGGAACCGCCGACCGAGTCCACGCCGGCGACGATGGGTGCTCCACCGGTGATGTGCGCGACCTGCGCGCGCCAGTCATCCTGATCGGTGGCGACCACATCGTCGATGCCCTGCGCCCGCAGCTCCTCGACTCCTGCCCCACGGCGGACGAGGCCGAGGACGCGGACGCCTCGTGCGGCTCCGAGCTGCGCGAGCATTCGACCGACGGCGCCGTTCGCCGCGTTCTGCACGATCCACTGGCCCGGCTCCACGTCGAGGAACCGCAGCAGGGCGATCGTGCTGAACGGCATCGAGACGAGCTGCGCGGCGCTCTCGTCCGAGAGCGAATCGGGAACCGCGATCAGGCCGGCCGCGTTCGCGAGGAAGTACTCCGACCAGGCGCCGAATGTGCCGCCGGTGGCGACCCGCTGACCGATGACGAGGTTGTCGACGCCGTCCCCGATCGCGTCGACGACGCCGAGCGCCTCGGTGCCGGACGCCGCGGGGAGCTCGGGCGTGAAGCCGTAGGTGCCGCGGACCGTCCACAGATCGTGGTTGTGGATGGGGGAGAGCACCGTCCGGAGGCGGACCTGGCCCGCGCCCGGTTCCGGGAGGGGGCGGTCTTCGATCCGGAGGACCTGCTCGGGATCACCGAACGTCTGGTGGATGAGTGCGCGCATGGGGTTCCGTTCCTGTGTGAGTGAATTCAACGAGGGTCGTCCGTGTCGACGGACGTGGCGAGGCCGGCGGTCACCCGCTGGAGTCGGTCGGTGATGTCCCGCAGCTCGGTGATGAGCGCGCGGCGGTGATCGTCGTCGCGGAGACCGGCGGCTTCGGCGACGGCGGCATGAATGGGCGCCACCTCCGCACGAAGCTCGTTCCCTCTCGCGGTGAGCTGCACCGTCACGACACGCTCATCGGTCCGGCTGCGGGATCGCTCCACGAGACCGGCCTGTTCGAGGCGTCGCACGAGTGGCGAGAGCGTGCCCGAGTCGAGGCGCATCACCTCGCCGAGCGATCCGATGGTCTGCTCGCCGTCGAGCCACAGCGCCGCGAGCACGAGGTACTGCGGGTAGGTGAGTCCCCAGGGCGCGAGCAGTGCCCGATACGCCTGAGTGGTGGCGCGGGCAGCGGAGTACAGCGAGAAGCACACCATTTCATCGGTCATGGCCATAAGGTAATGCTTGCACACAAGTCAGTTGTGCACAACTTAATCTCTCAGGCCGCCTCGTGAGCCGTGCGTCACCCCACCCGCGGCGGGTGAGGATCCTCGCGTCGACCACGGTCGGTCGCAGTACGCTCGGGCCATCGGACCGCCGGAAGCAGGTGAGCGCAGTGAGAAGACCGTCGTGGTTCTTCAGCACGCTCGACGGCTACCGGCACCGCTGGATCGCGCGCGACGTCATCGCTGGACTGTCGGCGGGGGCTGTCGTGATCCCGCAGGCGATGGCCTACGCGACGATCGCCGATCTCCCCGTCCAAGTGGGTCTGTACACGTGCATCCTGCCGATGCTCGTCTATGCGTTCCTCGGCGGCAGCCGGGCGATGAGCGTCTCGACGACGTCGACGATCGCGACTCTCACCGCGACGACTCTCGTCACCGCGGGCGTGGCCGCCGGCGCCGATGACGCGATCGGTTCTCTCATGACGCTGACGCTTCTCGTCGGAGTGACCCTTCTCCTCGCTCGGTTGTGTCGACTCGGGTCGCTCGTGGAGAACATCAGCGGTGCCACGGTGCTGGGGCTCAAGATCGGCGTCGGCGCAACGGTCGCCGTCGGGCAACTGCCCACGCTGCTGGGCCAGAGCGAGGACTTCTCCGGACATGGCTTCTTCCGGTCGCTCGCGGCCGTCGGGAACGCTCTCGACAGCGTGAACTGGCCGACACTGGCCCTGTCGGTCGGCTCGATCGCCGCGCTGCTCGTCCTGAACCTCGTCGCCCCGAAGATCCCCGGAACACTCGTCGTCGTTGTCGGCGGCATCCTCCTCGTCGGGCTCGGGGGCATCGATGAGCTCGGCGTCCGCCTGATCGCGCCCGTCCCGAGCGGGCTCCCCGTTCCCGGCATCCCCGACCTCGCACGGATCCCCGCGTTGCTCCCGGGGGCGCTCGCCATCGCGGTCATGGCCTTCCTCGAGTCCGCAGCGGTGGCTCGGAGTCTCCGCGCGGCGACCGATCGTCAGGTCGACAGCGACCAGGAGCTTCTCGCGACCGGGGCGGCGAACACGGTCGGCGCGTTCTTCGGCACCATGCCGGCGGCGGGCGGGTTCTCGCAGAGCGCCGTCAATCGGAGTGCGGGCGCCACGTCGCAGCTGGCGACGGTGGTGACGGTCGTGCTCGCCCTCCTCGTGTCGTTGTTCCTCGGCCCCGTGCTGAGTCTGTTGCCGGAGGCGACCCTGGCGGCGATGGTCTTCGTGGCGGTCGCAGGTCTCATCGACATCCCCGAGCTGGTGCGGTGGGCACGGATCAGTCGGGTGGACTTCTGGGTCGCCCTGTCCGTCGCTGTCCTCGGGCTCACGGCAGGGCTCCTCCCGGCCGTCGCGGTCGGAGTCGTCGTCACGCTGATCCTTGTGCTGCGCGAGTTGAACGTGCCGAAGGTGCGCGTGGTGGGCAGGAACGACGGGGTGCTCGGCGTCGACCTCGAACGGGGGCTCTACACCGCCAACGCGCTGGTCAACGAGCGCCGCGTGCTCGAGCTCGTCGATCGAGAGAGCGAGCCCATCCGCGCGCTCGTGCTCGGGCTGCGACAGCAGGAAGTCATGACGATCACGGTGCTCGACGCCCTCGAAGACCTTGATCGCGAGTTGGCGCAGCGCGGTGTCTCCCTGCACCTGGCTGCGCTTCCGGAACCGGCGACGGCGGTCGCGGAGCACACCCCCTGGTTCCTGCGGCTCTCCGCCGCTGGGCGGGTGCATGTCTCCGTACGAGACGGGATCGCGTCGATCGCCGCGACGCACACGGATGCCGCGCTCGACGCCGTGCCTCCTGCCGAACCCGACGAACCACGCTGACCATCGGTCTCACGGTCGCCTGGTGCGGGACATCGGTCAGAAACTGCCGATGCCCTTTCCGACCATCGACATCCCGATCACCAGGAGGAGCACCGCCATGATGACCGCGTTCTCGGTGGCGAGCCAGCCGCGCAGGGCGTTCAGAGGCGCTCGAAGCCGGTCTGCCGCGATGAGGTAGCCGATCACCGGGACGAGCACCGTCGAGGCCGCGATGAGCGTGTAGACGGTCACCACGAGGACGGTCGAGCCGACGGGAAGAGCCGCAGCGCCGATGTCGGTGCCGGAACCGGCCGCCATGATGAGATTCTTCGGATTGACCGCAGAAAGCAGGAAGCCGAGCCCGAAGGCGACCGGGAAGGTGACCGTGTCGATCGCCTTCATCCATTTCGGCAAGGCCGCCTCTTCACCCGCTTTCGGACGTTTGCGCCACTGTCCGAAGGCGAGCACGAAGAGGAGCACCCCGAGGAGGAGCTGCACGACGCCGCGGATCGGGCGGGAAGCGTCCGGGTCCTCCTCCGGGAGGATGGAGAACAGCAGCGTGAAGACCGTCACCGCCACGACGATGCCGATCACCCACCCGAGCAGGAAGCCCACACTCGTGACGCGCGCCTTCGGCGAGAGCAGCATGAGGATCGCCGCGATGATCGGGATCGGGCTGATCGCCACGCCGAGGGCGAGCGGGAGGATCTCTCCTATGACCGTGCCCATCAGTGACCTGCTTTCCTTGAGGACGTGGGCTCCGCCGACGACGGGGCAAGTCGGCTGATCGCGGCGCGGTTGGTCGAGAAGACCTCTTCCGTGTCGAGCAACCCGAGGCTGGTGAGACGGTGCAGCGTCTTGGGGCGGACTCGGCTGTACGCGAGCGAGATGGATTGCGACGCGAGCCATTCCTTGAGCGCGGTGAAGGACTCCGCTCCGGTGACGTCCACATCGGTCACGGCCTCCATGTCGACGACGAGGTGGTGGACCGAGTCCGTTCCGGCCGAGCGGATCGCCTCCTTCACCGCGGTGGAGAAGACGGCGCCGTTCGCGAAGAACAGGGGGGCCGCGAGACGGATCACGATCACTCCCGGGGCGGTGACGTTCCCCGCGGGGGCGTCTTCGAGCAGGGACTCGCCGGGGTCGCCGCTGGATTCCAGGACATCGATCGCCGGATGCGAGGCGCGCTTGGCGAGGTTGATGAGCGCGAGCACGAAGGCGACCAGGATGCCCGCGATCGAACCGACGAAGAGCGTGGTGAGGAAGCAGGTCGCCCCGATGAGGAACTCGAACCGATCCTTGCGCCACAGATCGATGAAGTCGCGCACGCCGAGAAGCGGGATGATGGCCACGCCCACGATCGCGCCGATCGCGGGGGAGGGGATGTCGGCCAACAGTGCCGTGCCGAACAGGAGGAGCAGCAGGGTTCCCGCCGCGAGGATCAGAGCGGGGAACTGTGTGCGGGATCCGGCCTGATCCATCGCCGCGGTGCGGGAGGTCGAGGAGCCCACCGCGAAGCTGCCCTGCGCCCCCGCGGCGATGTTGGAGATGCCGAACGCGAACAAGTCACGGTTCGCGCGGAACGGATAGCCGTGTTTCTCGGAATAGGAGCGGGAGACGAGCAGACCCTCCGCCGTCGTCACCAGCGTGAGCGCGATCGCGGAGGGCACCAGCGCGAGCCACAGCGACCAGTCGATCATGGGCCAGGTCAGCACCGGCGGCCCTGCGGGCACTTCACCGAGCACATCCACCCCTCGCTGATCGAGGCCGGTCAGGACGACCACGAGCGTGGTCACGACCAGCACGATCAGCGCCCACGGGACCACGCGCAGGAAGCGGCGCCCCAGCAGCAGGACGGCCACCGAGCAGACGGAGATCAGGACGGCCCAGCCGTTGAGGGTCGTGAAGCCTCCCACGAGATCGGCGATCTTGCCGGTGAACTCCTTCCCGGAGTCGATCTTGACGCCCAGCATCTTCGCCACCTGGCTCACCATGATGTCGAGCGCGAGGCCGCCCACGAAGCCGACGAGGATCGGCTTCGACAGGAAGTTCGCCAGGAAGCCGAGCTTGAACACGGCCAGAAGCACGAACATCACCCCGCAGATGATCGCCTGCGCGAGCGCCAGGGTGGCGTAGTCGGCGCTGCCCGCGGCTGCCAGACCACCGATCGACGAGGCGACGAGCGCGGCGGCCGCGGCATCCGGAGACGCGACGAGCTGGCGTGAGGAGACGACCAGGGCATACACGATCGTCGGCACCACGAGGGCGTAGAGACCCGCGGTCGGCGGGAGACCGGCGATCTGCGCGTAGCCGATGTTCAGAGGGATGGCGATCGCGAGCAGCGTCACACCCGCGGTCAGCTCGGTCACGAAGTTCCGCCCGGTGAGCCCCGCGAGTGGTCGTTGCACGTCGCCTCCCTCCGTCGCACCCGGTCGGGCGCGTTCGCGTCCACCATCCCAGTCCGGGAAGACGGCGGCCACCAGGGCCTAACCTCCCCCGGGTGATACTCCGCCGGAGTGGATCGGGGCGCGGGAGGTCAGACGCTGCGTCGAATCCGTCGCCGCAGACGGCCTCGGGGCTGGGGCGCCGGCTCCGGCTCGGAAACCGCGGGCACGGCCGTGCGATCCCCGGACAGCCAGCGCACCCAGGTGGTCCCCGGATCGCCTTCGAGCACCAGTGCGCGTGCCAGCAGGGTGAGCGGGATCGAGAGGATCGCGCCGAGGGGCCCGATGATGAACGTCCAGAAGATCACCGAGAAGAAGCTGAGCGTGAGACTGAGGTCGACCGCGTCGCTGACGAACTTCGGTTGCACGAGAACCTGGAGCACCACGTTCACGACGCAGTACACGACGACCACACCGAGGAGGAGCGGCCAGCCGCCGACCGCGTACGCGAGGATCGCCGGGGGGACGAGTCCGAGGACGAATCCGATGTTCGGGATGAAGTTCGTCACGAACGCGAGGATCGCCCAGACGACGGGTGCGGGAACACCCATCCACCACAGGGCCAGGCCATCGATGATCGCGACGATGGCCCCGAAGGTGGCGTTGACGATGTAGTAGCGACGGATTCCGGAGCTGAGGTGGGTGATGCGCGCGATCACCGCACCCTTCGAAGCGCCGAAGAGTGCGGGCGCCTGCTGGTATCGAGCCGCGTCGGCCGCCATGAAGATGATGTAGGCGCAGACGAAGAACAGCGCGGTCGCGACGCTGAGCACGGTGCCGCCGATGCTGCGCACGAGGCCCAGCAGAGTGGTGGGATCCAGCACGGAGGCTGCCGCATCCGAGGCCTGCTCGTCCAGGCCCAGGGCCTGCAGCCAGGCGATGAACTCGTCGGCGGTGTTCGCCAGGCCTCCCTCCGAGACGAGATCGCCGACCAGCCGTGCGAACTGCGTACCGGCGAGCCAGAGCAGGGCGCCCATCGCCAGGAGGATCAGGTAGGCGACGACGATGACGGCGGTCGTGCTCGCCCACCGTGGCCATCCGCGGCGGTCGAGCGGGCGACGGAGGGGTTCGCAGATGATCACGATCACGATCGCGAGAGCCAGCGGTCCGAAGATGTCGCGCACGAAGTACACGCCCGCCAGCGTGACCACGCTCGCTGCGAGTACCAGGAGCACTCGAAGACTGGGGGAGAGCATCCGATCGCCGGAGCCCCCGGGCGGTGATGAGGTGGTCACGCGGCCAGCGTAGCCGTCGCTCGCGGGTGATCGCGCTCGCCTCGCGGATGGCACCGCGGACGGAACCCGGCGCTCAGTACGGCTCGGGAGGGACGAGGGGCGGCGTGCCCTGCTCCGGTGTCACCACGCTGCGCAGGCCAGCCGCTTCCAGCGCCTCGGCGACTGCGCGCACGGTGTCGGAGACGACGGCGGCGCCGTGCAGGGGGTGATGCCAGACCTGGAGTTCCAGCATCCATCGGGTCGGGGAGACTGAGCTGATGCGCACCCCCGGGCGCTCGCGTGTGTGCACACCGTCGACGGTGGCCGCCGCGTCGGTGATGATCCCGATCACCTCGTCCAGGTCGAGGTCGTCGGACCGCGCGATCCTGACGTCCAGCGCGCTTCGACGCGCCCCGTGTCGGGAGTTGTTCACGAGCACGCCGGTGAGCAGCGCGGCATTGGGCACGTGCACCGTGCGCCCGTCCACCGTGGTGAGGATCACCGCGCGTCCGTTGAGCTCCTGCACCTTGCCGCGGATCTCCCCGTCCGGGCCGTCGATCGCGATCTCCTCGCCGAACTTCACCGACTGGCGGGACTGGATCAGGACGCCCGCCGCGAAGTTGTCCGCGACACCTCGCAGCACCAGGATCAGGACGACGACCGCGATGGCCGTCATCGCCAGCAGCGGCTGCACGTTCGCGCCGAGGAAGGCCAGGCCGACCCCGATGCCGACCAGGAGCAGTGCGTACTGGGTGAATCGCGCGGCGAGCTGCGCCACGGAGTCCGAGATGCCGGGTGTCCGGGTCGTGAGCTTCAGAACGCCTTTGCGCGCGAACCGCGACAGCAGCCACCCGACGAGCACCGACAGCACCGCCAGCCCGATCTGCAGGGCCGAGAGGCCGTCGGGGAACAGGTCCTCCCAGGTCACGATCGCGGCTCCTTCGGGCTCGTCCGGGTCGTCCGCCTCATGCGACAAGGATGCGCCGACCCGGTCGCAGCGCGTGCGCCGCGGTCACCCCGCGCGGGTGAGCCCGGCGGTGCGGCGGCGTGTGACCACCAGGACACTGGGCCCATGTCCACGACTCCGCCGACGCCGGATCTGCTGACGGCCGCACGCTCGCGCGGAGCGACGAGAGAGCGTGCGCGGGAGGCCATCGGGCTCCAGATCTCGATCTTCGCCTTCGTCCTCGCGGCACTCGTCGCCCTCCCTGTCTTCGGTCTGCGCGCAGCCGCCATCGCCGGCCCCGACTCGCTCGGCCAGTTCGTCGCACTGATGTCGGCGGTCACGGCGATCGTCGTCTTCGTGCTGGGGCGGATCATCGCCGCCGATCCCGCGCGGGAGAAGCGGCTCGGCGTGCTTGACATCATCGACATCGCGGCTTTCGCGTTCGCCCACGCCATGATCTCGCTGCTCGGATGGACGCTCGCGGCGACGATCATGGAGCAGGGGCTCCTGGGAGCCGTGGTGTATCCGATACCCGTGCTGACGCTGGCCGGAGCCGCCGCGGCGCTCACCGCGTACGTGACCTACTACTCCGCGACCCACCTCGATCTGCAGCTGTTGGCGACGGTGCTCGCCGTGTTCCTCGTGCTCGGAATCCTCGCGAGCATGCTCACCGCGAGCGATCCGCAGTGGTGGAAGGAGAATCTGAGTGCCCTCGGCATGACCGACGATCTTTCGGCGCGCGCCTTCAATCTGACGTTGATCGTCGCCGGCATCCTCGTGACGACGCTGGCCCGCTACGCCACGAGGGGCATCCCGACCACGCACCCACGCGGAGTGGTCGCCGTGCGGACGTGCCTCGTCATCGTGGGAATCTTCCTCGGCCTCGTCGGCGTGTTCCCCGTCGATCAGCACTTCGCGCTGCACACGGGCGTGGCCTCGGGCATGGTCGTCGCGTACGCCGTGCTCGTGGTCGCCATCCGGCGATGGATCCCCGGTGTCTCCCGCACGTTCGTGCTCCTGGGCTACGTGTTCATCCTGCTGATCCTGCTGCTCTCGGTGTTCTTCGCCGTGGGCTACTACACGCTCACCGCGGTCGAGCTGGTGGCGGGGACGGTCGTCTTCAGCTGGATCATCCTCTTCATCCGTACGGCCGATGCGCTCAAGCGCGACGCGGAGCGAGAGACTTCGGACGGCGACACTCGACGAAAGTCACCTTGAAGGGCTAACCGATACGCCAGTACCTTGGTGCCATGTCGCCCCCCGTACGCTCGACCACGCCGGGACCGACGGTGCGCTTCCGGCCGCCGGCACCGCAACCAGGCGCCATCCGTCGCGAACGCGTGAGCGCCGCGCTCGAGGCGGCAGCGGCGGTGGACTCGCTGGTCGTGGTCAGTGCCCCCAGCGGATTCGGCAAGACCACTGCCGTCGCTGACTGGGCTTCCGGGCTCGAGCAGGTCGCCTGGTTGGGCCTCAGCTCGTTCGACTGCGATCCGTCGCGGCTGACGCAGGGAGTCGTGCACGCCCTCCTGGTCGGGGCCGAGAGAGCCGGGCGGTCGCTGGCCCTGTCTCGGGACCTGGACGACCCGAGCCCCGCCTACCAGGAGATCTGCAGCGCCTTCGAGGGCGTCGATGACCGCGTGCACCTGATCATCGACGACGCGCAGCGCGCGGGGGAGGACTGGCGTCGGGGTCTCCTCGGCATGCTTGCGGAGCAGGCTCCGGACAACCTGCGGATCGTCCTCGTCGGCACGACACTGCTCGAGGTCACGCTCTCCCGGCATCGGATCACGCATCCGGACGCCTTCGTGGGCGTGGAGATCCTCAGCTTCACGGCGCCGGAGGTGGAGCGTCTGCAGGCGTCGGCGGCGAACGGTCTCGCCGCCGACACGATCTTCGAGGAGACCAGGGGCTGGCCCATAGCGGTCCGCCTGATGATGATCGGTGGGGCTCGACCGGACTCCGTGGCGCAGAGCGCTTCGGGCTTTCTCGGCGCCTACGTCCGCGAACATGTGCTCGGCGCATTGCCCCCGGACGTGGCCGACTTCGTGCTCGACGCGAGTGTCTGCGGCGAGCTCACCCCGGAGCTGGCCGCTGCGGTCACGGAGCGTCCCGACGCGGCCGAGCTCCTCGAGACGTGCGTGCGGCTCGGTCTCTTCCTCGACCGGTTCGACGGTTCGCACGGGGTCGTGTACCGCTGGCACGCCTCATTCGCACGACAGTGCGCGGAGATCGTGCGGCTCGATGCCGTACGCGCCGCCGCCTGCCATCGCCGTGCGGCGAGCGCGCTCGAGGCGACTGATCCCATCGCGTCGATCGCGCATTCGCTCCGTGCCGGGGAATCCGTGACCGCGAGAGACACGCTGCTGCGCCATTGGCTCGGTCTCGTCGTGGGGACGGGTGCCGCCGAGGTCGAGCGCACGGCGATGGAGATGCTGCATCGAACCCCCGACGACGCGCAGGTCCTCCTCGTCCGCGCCTGCGCGAGTGACGTGTTGGGCGACCATCGTGTGGCGCGCGAGCTGTTCCGCCGCGCCGAGGCGACGGTGGCCCGGACGTGCGAGGGAGCGGAACCCCCGGTCCTGCTCATCGCCCGGCTGTTCATCGCGGATGAACGCACCGAGGTCGCCGAGGCCAGCGCCAGAGTGCGCCGGATGCTCCTCGAGGGGGATTCGACCGAACTCGGGGATCGCGCGGCGCTCAACTATCTCCTCGGCTGGACCGAGATTCGTCATCGCGGCAGCCCGATGATTCCGTTGGAGTACTTCTCGGTCGCCGCCAGGGAGGCGCAGACCTCCGGGGACCGCGAACTGGCGAAGCGTTCGCTCGGGCATCTCGCCTTCGGTCAGACGTGGGCCGGTCGTCTCACCGACGCACGGGTGTCCCTCGCCGCCGCGTACGACGTCGAGGACGCCACCCTTCCCTGGAGCACGTACGCCGGAGGGAGCGCAGCGACGGCCTCGGGCTATGTCGCGTACTGGTCGGGCGAGTTCGCCGAGGCGATCCGGGCGTTCGGCACGGTGATCGCCAACGGGGGCTCAGACCGATCCTTCACGAGCGTCGCGCGCATGATGACCGCCTACGCGGCGGCGGAGACGGGCGACGTCGCTGCGTGCCGTCGCGCGGCGATCGGCATCCAGGACATTCCCCTCGAGGTGATCCACGGCATCTCCTGGCCGGCATTCCGGGAGTCGTCGGTCGCTCTGCTCGAGGAGACGGTCGGGCGTCAGGATCGGGCGATGCGGATCGCCAGGAAATACATCCAGTGCCCGGATCTCCCCGTCGTCAACGTCGCGCTCGCGGGGGTCCTGCGTCGGGCCGGTGAATACTCCGCGGCGCTGGAGATGCTGCGCTCGCTCCGTCAGTTCAGCGAGATCTCCTACGTGAAGTCGGCGACATTGATCACGGCTGCGGTGCTGCGCCGGCAGGGTGGTCATCACGACGAGGCGCATGATCTGTGCGAGGCGGCGGTCGCCGTCGCTTCCGGCGAGAACATCCGGCTTCCCTTCGGGCCTCGCGAGACGGCGGTGCGCAAGCTGCTGGGCGAACACGTCCACTTCGGCACGCAGTTCGAGGATTTCATCGGACGCTGCCTCGCGAACGATGCCGCCGGTTCGCTGGTGGAGACGCTCTCGGAGCGGGAGCGGGATGTCTTCCAACAGCTGCAGACCGCGCGGACGCTGCACGAGATCGCTCGAGAGCTGGCGGTGTCGATCAACACGGTCAAGACGCACCAGAGGGCGATCTATCGCAAGCTCGGGGTGTCCTCGCGGCGTGAGGCCGTGCGCACCACGGTCTGAGCCCCACGCACCCGGCGACGCGGGACGCTCAGTGGTGCTGCAGGGCCGTGGCGAGAATCGTGTTCGCGATCGCGGCCGGAATCGGTTGCATCGCCAGGATGCTGTCCCCTCGTCGATCGACGTCGCGGGAGAAGCGCTCGCTCCACGTCGGCTCGATGAGCATCAGCGCCGCGACGGTGCCGACGGGAAGGCGCGAGGCGAAGTGCCGCGCATCGTCGTCGCCGATCAGGCCGGGGGTGTCGAGTCCGAGTCCGGCGAGCGCGAACTCGTCGGTGTCGATCTCGATCAGCCGCCAATCGTCTCCATGCAGTCGATGGAGGATGAGGAAGTCCAGAAGGCGGATGGCTCCGCTCTCCACCTGTCGAAGCAGAGCCTCCAGGATGTTCGGGCTGAGGCGGCCGTCCTCGAGGCGCACGACGACGAACTCGACGTCGCCGAGCGCCTCCAGGGTCACACCGACCGCCTCAGGCACGATCTCAGCTCAGCGCGCGTGCCTTGATGGCAGCGAACTCGTCGGGGGTGATGGTGCCGGCGGCGAGGAGCTTCGACGCTTTGTCGATCTCATCGCTGGGACTGGAACCGGCGACGCTGCGGATGTAGGAGTCGGCGGCCTGCTGCTGCTCCTTGTACGCCGAAGCGCTGCGTTCGCCCATGCCCCTGCCGCGCGCGATCAGGTAGACGAGGGCGGTCAGGAAGGGGACGAAGATGAGGAAGATGATCCAGACGGCCTTCCACCAGCCGTTCAGGGCGTGGTCCCGGAACAGGTCCGCCACGATGTTGAAGAGCACCATCAGGTAGGAGATGAACACGAAGACCCAGAAGAACCACCAGATGATGTCCCAGAAGCTTGTCCAAATCGACACTTCGGACCCCTTTCGTTGAGTTACTGCGTACCGCGATAGTGACAGCGCGACGGGGAGGGCGGGGAGCTCGCTCACCCCTAGTGGGCGACCCTCGCACGGTCACCAGGAACGGGTGAGGCGGTGGGGGCTCCGTCGGAACCTCGCGCGTAACGTGCACCGTGTGGACGAGACGAAGCCGGTGACGCAGACGGAGCGGGAGAGCGGTCGACCCCTGTCCCGCCTCCAGCTCATGCTTCCGGCGAAGCCGTTGCTGTCGGGGTTCACCGTCGCCGTGGGGGTCCTGCTCGCGATCGCCCTGGCAGCGACGATCGCCGGCATCTCCACCGTTCTCATCTCGATCTTCTTGGGGATGTTCCTCGCGCTCGGACTCGATCCGGCCGTGCGCGCTCTCGAACGCCGGAGGATGAGCCGTGCGGCCGGTGTCGCGGTGGTCGCCGCCGTGTTCCTGGCCGTCGTCGCCGTGATCCTCCTCGTCCTCGTTCCGATGACGATCCGACAGGTCTCCGCCGCGATCGAGGCGGCACCCGAAACCATCGCGGCGATGCAGCAGAGCGAGTGGTACCTGGCACTGGAGGCGAACCTCGGTGTCGACCTCTCGGCCGTCGTCGCCGAGGGCATCCACTCGCTCACCACGCTGTCCTCCTTCCTCGCGATCTCCGGAGGGGTGCTGAAAGCGGGTTTCGGCGTGATCGGAGCGGTGTCGAGCTTCATCATGGTGGTCGTCCTCACGCTGTACTTCGTGTCCTCGTTGCAGAGCATCAAGGGCGCGGTCGTCTCCCTGGTCCCGCTGTACCGGCGGGCTCGATTCGCCGACGTGCTGGAGGAGATCACGCAGTCGGTCGGGGGAGTGGTCGCCGGCGGCGTGACGCTCTCGGTGATCAACGCGCTCGTCGTGCTCGTGATCCAGTTCGCGGTCGGCTCGTCCATCCCCGCGGTGATGGCGATCGTCGCGTTCTTCGTCACGCTGGTCCCGATGATCGGGTCTCTGGTCTTCCTGGTCATCGGCAGCGTCGCGACGCTGTTCGTCAGCCCGCTGGCCGCGCTGATCTTCGCGATCGCGTACCTCGTCTACATCCAGGTGGAGGCGTACGTCGTCACCCCACGTGTCATGGGCAAGGCGGCCGAGGTGCCCGGGGTGCTCGTGATCATCGGCGCGATGATCGGCGCCACCCTCCTCGGACTGCTCGGCGCGCTCGTGGCGATCCCGCTGACCGCGTCGATCCTGATCATCGTCCGCAAGGTGTGGATCCCGCGCCAGAACAGTCAGACCGAGCCGCCGGACGGCTGAGCGCTCACCCGGTTGGGGTGAGAATGCGGACCTCCGCCTCGACAGCGATGCGAGCATGAGCGCACGGTCCGGTTCGTCACCGTGAGAAAGGACAATCCATGAATGACTTCCGATTCGGCCCCGCTGAGTTCTACCTCGTCGGGTTCGAGGGAGAGCGTCCCGACCCGGCGACGTTCCGAGCACTGGCCGACCTCATCGACAGCGGCGTCGTCCGGTTGCTCGACTTCGTCGTGTTGTCGAAGTCGGCGAGCGGTGAGGTCGAGATCGTCGAGCTCGACGACGATGACGGCGATCTCGGGCTGGACGACTTCCAGCCGATCGCCGCAGGCCTCGCCGGTGAGGAAGACGTGGAGGCGCTCGCTGCAGCCCTCGATCCGGGGCAGTCCGCCGCCGTCGTCGTCCTGGAACTCACGTTCGCCCGCGCTCTGGCGCAGAGCCTCGCGGCCGCAGGCGGGCAGGTGCTCCGGAGCGAGCGCGTCCCCGCTCCGGTCGTGAACGCCATGATGGACATCCTCGATCAGGAAGGTTAAGACATGCCAATGAGAAGATTCGGCCGCCCCGGACTGATCGGGCTGGCAGCCAGGACAGCCGTCGTGGCAGGAACGGCGTCGGCTGTGGGCGGTGCCATGTCTCGGAACCAGCAGCAGCGGGCCCAGGGACAGTACGAGCAGCAGCAGTACGAGGCCGCCCAGCAGCAGGCGCAGATCGATGCGGCTGCGCAGAACGCCGCCGCACAGTACGCCGCTGCACCTGCAGCAGTGGCACCCCCGGCGGCAGCGGCGCCCGACGACATGGTCGCGAAGCTGCAGCAGTTGGCGGCGCTCAAGGACTCGGGTGTCCTCTCGCCGGAGGAGTTCGTCGCGGCGAAGCAGAAGCTGCTGAGCTGACGATCGGGGCGTGCGCCGGACCCGGCGCACGAAGGGGCGATACGGAGGAGGACGCCGCATGAGCGAACTGGAGGATCTGCGCGCCCGCGTTCTTCTGCTCGAGCAGGAGAACGAGGCGCTCAAGAAAACGCCGGCGGAGAAGCAGCGCCGACGCCCGGTGGCGAGAAGCATCGTCGCGGGGATCGTGCTCGCCGTCGCCGTGTTGATGGCACCGATCGCGGCGATGGGCACGTGGGCGCGCCTCCAGCTCGTCGATGCCGACAGGTTCGTGGCGACGTTCGCGCCTCTGGCCGAGGATCCCGACGTTCAGGATTTCGTCGCCGACCAGGTCAGTGCCGCCATCCATGAGCAGGTCGACCTCGACGCGGTCGTGGGCGAGGTCTTCGACGGCTTGCGGGAGCTGGATCTTCCCCCTCGCGCGTCCTCCGCCCTCAGCCTCCTGGAGGCGCCGGCGGCCAGCGGGCTCACCTCCCTCGTCGACAACGTGATCCATGACGTGGTCGCCTCCGACCAGTTCGCCGATATCTGGGCGCAGTCGCTGCGTTTCAGCCATGAGCGTGCTGTGGCGATCATGCAGAACAGTCCGGACACCGCGCTTCAGCTCGCAGACGACGGCGTGCTGTCGATCGATCTCGGTCTCGTGGTCGAGCGCGTCAAGGCGGTGCTGACGGAACGCGGCGTCGGATTCGCGGACCTGATCCCGCAGATCGATCGCTCGATCCCCATCGCGCAGGCCGATGCTCTGGTGCTGGTGCGGACGGTCTACCAGATCGCGGTCGCCGCGGGCTTCTGGCTGCCGTGGGTCGTGCTCGGCCTGGTGGTAGGGGGGATCCTGATCGCCCGGAACCGCCCGCGCGCGTTGTTCTGGACCAGCGCGGCGCTCGCCGTGGCATTCCTGCTCCTGTCCGCGGGGATGGGGATCGGCCGAGTGTTCTTCATCGGTGCGGTCAGTCCGTCGATCATGACGGCTGCCGCGGCCGAGTCCCTCTTCGATCAGGTGACGTCCTTGCTCAGTTCGACGATCGCTGCGCTGGCCTTGGTCGGCGTCCTGGTAGCCGTGTGGGCCTGGATCGCCGGGTCGAGCCGCAGTGCCGTCGCGCTTCGGGGCGCGTCGGCGAGCGGGTTCGCTGCGGTACGGAACACCTGGGAACGGCGAGGCGTGTCCACGGGACGCTTCGGCCTTGCGATAGACCGATTTCACGGGCCGATCGTCATCGCCGGCATGGCCCTCGCGCTGCTCATCCTGATCATGACGAGACCGGTCTCGTTCGGTTCGGTGGTCGGAGTATCGGTCGGTCTCGTGGTCTTCCTCATCCTGGTCGAGCTCGTGCGTCGTCCCTCCACCGCGACGGACGTTCTCGGGGAAGAGGACGCCGACGAGGAAGCGGCCGCACCGGAAGCCACCGTCTCGACGACCCCCTGAACAACCCCACCGAGCGTTCGGCCCGCAGAGGCTCAGGATGCCTGCGGGTCGCTCGTCGACGAGGGGAACACGGTCTCCCAGTCGTCCTTCACGCTGACCACGGTGTAGCCCTTGTCCACAGCGTCTGCGAGCACCTTCTCGGCACCGGCGTCGTAGGGCGTGTCGCCGCGTTCCGGGTCGTCGTGGTGGACCAGGAGCGCGAATCCGGGCCGCGGTCCGCGGCGCGCGAAGTCCATCATCGCGGCGTCGCCGTTGGAGTTGCCGCCGACGAACAGGGGCCGCCGACCGATACGGGTCCAGATCCGGATGGGTTTCTCCGGGCCGTCGTCGAAGAAGGCCAGGGACGGCGAGTAACGAACGGTCGCGTCCGTGTCGTCCCAGGCGAGGCCGAACGCCGACCCGACGACGTGTTCCGGCGGGATGCCGTAGTTCGCCTGGGTCATCGGGCGCATGAAGTCTCGCTCACCCCCCGACACGATGTAGCACGTGAAGCCGTGCAGCTCGAGGTAGCGGAGCAGTTCGACCATCGGCTGATAGACGGTCTCGGCGTAGGGGCGCTTCAGTGTCGGATGCTGCGCGACCTCGTAGAACTCGGCGACCGAGCGGGCGTAGTCCTCGACGCTCATCCCATCGGTGAGTCCGACGAGCGCCTGGATGATGACCTTCAGGTCGGAGTCGTCTCCGCCGTAGTGCTTGTCGATCGCCGTGCCCAGCCAACCGAAGTCGCCGCTCACCGCAGCCAGGTACGGCTGCTTCTCGGCCAGCGCGGGATCGCGCTCCGCGGCGGCGCGCCACTGTTCCACCACGTAGTGCAGTTGCGTGATCATCGGCTTCTCGGACCACAGGGTGCCGTCGTTGTCGAATACGGCGACCCGTTCCTCGACCGGCACCGCCCCCGGGCCGTCGGTGACGGAGGCGACGAACTCCTCTATCTCGCGCCGTGTGCGGGTGTCGCGCCACGACGGCAGGGCGGCGTTCTCGGTCATCTCGGATCCTCACGTCTCGATCGATCGGCGGTTCGACGGCTCCATGCTGGCATCCCACGAAAGCGTGGAGAGACCGCCGGTCACCCCTCTCGGGTGAGACTCGGCGGTGCAGCCGGCGCGGGCGGCTGCTCGTCCCGTGTCAGCGGGGTGTGATGTCGCCGAGCTTCCAGCTCCGGTCGAAGTACGGCTCGGTGGGGCCGTAGAAGCGGAAGTACGAGAACCAATGCCGCCCGGGAATGGTCTGCACCCAGTTCGTCGGTCCCTCCGCGGGCTCCTCCGGACCGAAGTACAGGTCGACCGACCCGTCGTCGTTGAGCGTGAGGTCGGTGTCCCGGGAACCACGGTCACCACGCTGCTGAGGATTGTCGATCAGACAGCGCGTCGTGACGTCGTACACGGTGGCCGACCAGAAGAGCTTGGCAGGAACATCCGCGGGGACATGCAAGGTGTAGTCGCGGCCTCCATCGAGCCACTCGCCCGCGCCGTCGACATAGGAACCGAGGTACGCCTGACCGACCCCCGGCGTGGTGCTCTTCATCGCCTGAGAGAAGGACACGGCCTCGTAGAACCAGGACGCCCGCTCGAACAGCTCGTCGTATCCGTCGCCGCGCTGCGCGGGGTTGTCGAGCACGATGGCCAGTTCCCACGCCCGGTCCGGCCAGTACCTGACCTCGTCGAAGCGCTTCGCGAAGGTGTTCGCCTGAGCCATGAGCTCCCCGGCCGCCGCGCCTTGCTCGAGGATGCGCGTGAGCCGTTCGTCGGGCGCGAACGGCTTTCCCTTCTCGATTCCCAACTGCTTGAGCATGGCGAGGTAGAAACGGTCCCGTTCGTCGACGACCTCGCTCTGGTAGATCGCGTGGAGGCGCTTCCAGTACTCGAGGCCGCGGGGCTGGTCGCCGGTCCATGCGCGGCCGTCGGGGGATACGATCCGCGTCGGCGCGGGGTTCGCACGGTCGGCGTACGGATAGATGCGCACCGCGTTCACGAGTGCATCGGCTCGCGCCGGATCGGGATCGAGGGTGCGGAACCCGAACATGATGTTCACGCCGGAGGAGTGGAGGACGCGGTATCCCGCATCGAGGTCGTCCGGCTCGGCGACAGCGGGTGCGAGGATGACGTACTTCCCGCCCTCGCCCCGGTCCGGGCCCATCTCGCCCATCGCTCCGACCTCGCGCTGCCAGAAATCGGAGACGCCCCCGGCCGTCGGGCCGGCGGGAAGTTCGATGACGAGGGGCCCCGTCTCTGTGAGGTCGAAGAAGTTGAGGATATAGGGGGTCGTCGCGTTGGCGGTGATCAGCCCGAGACGGTCGCGGTAGCTCAGGTAGCGCACGAGATCGCTGCTCGTCGCGCCGAAGACGTCGTAATGCTGCGTCTTCCACTGCGCATACGAGACCAGGGGCAGAGCCCAGAGGTAGGTCTGGCATGCCAGCTGGTAGTCCAGCTCGTCGAAGATCAGGGGAAGCGACGAGCGCGCGGGGATATCGAGGTCGATGTCGACGAGGCGTCCGGGGATCGGTGATGTCATGCGACGGTCCTTTCGGCCGTGAGCTGCGTCATCGGCGACGGCGGCTCCTACGATGACGCCAGACTATCCACGTTGTCCCCGCACGCGAGCGTTTTCGTCAGAAGTTCACCCGGAGGACTCGCGTGCGCCCTCGCGTAGCGGCCGCACCGTCGTGGGCGGAAGGGACGAGGTCGGACCGCTGAGCGCGCGGAGCGCGTACAGGATGGTTGCGAGGTCGACGAGTTCCTGGACGAGAGCCCCGGCCACCGCTGGAATCACGCCCGTCATCGCGACGAGCATGAGCCCGACGCTCAGCCCGATACCGATCCAGATCGCCGTGAGCGCGACGCGCAGGGTGTGCCGGCCGATGGAGAGCGCGTCCACGACCTTCGCCAGGGAATCGACGAGGATCACGACATCGGCGGCGTCGCCGGCAGCAGTCGCTCCTTTCGCTCCCATGGCGATGCCGATATCGGCGGCGGCGAGCACGGGCGCGTCGTTGACCCCGTCGCCGACCATCATCACCGGCCGCGGGTGGAGTTCGGCGGCCAGACGCACCTTCTCCGGAGGAAGCAGTTCTGCGTGGACCTCGGATATCCCCACCTGATGGGCGACGGATTCCGCCGTCGGACCCACGTCCCCGGTGAGCATCACGATCCGGTCGACGCTGTTCCGGCGCAGCCAGGAGACGACCGATCCCGCCTCCGGTCGCGGATGGTCGGCGAGCACGAGGACGCCGGCGAAGCGACCGTCGACGCACACATACGCGGCGGCCTGGCTCACGTCGAGCGTCGCGCGCACCGTATCGGGCGCGTGGGAGGAGACGTAGGCCGGTTTGCCGACCACCACCACCCGCCCGCCGATGCGGGCGACCACACCGTTCGTCGCCTCCTCGCGCGCTTCTTCGGCGGAATGGAGGGGGAGACCGCGCTGTTCGGCCGCCCGTCGGATGCCCTCGGCGAGGACATGCGTCGAGTACTGCTCCGCCGCGGCGGCGAGCTGCAGGAGTTCGTCCGCATCGAAGCCGTTCGTCGGGCGCACGTCGACGAGCTCCGGTCTGCCCTGCGTGAGCGTGCCCGTCTTGTCGAAAGCGGCCGACCGCACGCGCGCGATCTGTTCGAGGACGGCGCCGCCCTTCATGATGACTCCGGCCTTCGCTGCGCGCGACAGTCCGCCGAGGAAGGCGACGGGAGCCGCGATCAGGAGGGGGCACGGCGTGGCGAGCACGAGCACCTCGGCGAACCGTGTCGATTCGCCGGAGATCGCCCACGCGGTGCCGGCGAGCACGAGCGACACCGCCGTGAACGGGATCGCGAAGCGGTCGGCCAGTCGCACGACCGGAGCATGGGACGCCTCCGCTTCGTGCACGAGTGCCACGATCTGCTGGTACTGGCTGTCCGCGCTCGTGCGAACGGCTTGAATGCGCACAGCGCGGGTTCCGTTGATCGCCCCGGAGAGCACCTCTCCGCCGGCCTCGCGGGTCACAGGCATGCTCTCGCCGGTCAGCGAGGACTCATCGAAGGTTCCCGTCGCGGTCAGGAGGGTGCCGTCGACCGGGACGATCTCGGACGGTCGCACCAGGAGGACGTCGTCGACGGAGACCTGATCCACGGGAACATCCCGGAAATCATCCGATTCCGTGGTCTCCGGATGCACGAGCACGTGGGCGATGCGCGGGGAGCGATCCAGCAGCGCGGACAGGTCGCGTTTCGCGCGGCGTCCGGCGAAGTCCTCGAGAGCCTCTCCTCCCGAGAGCATCAGCACGATGATGAGGGAGGCGATGTACTCGCCGACCGCGAGCGTGGCGACCATCGCGACCACCGCCAGGATGTCGAGCCCGACGTGACCACGGAGCACGTCGCGCACCATCCCGACCAGGGTCCAGGCGACGAACACCGCCACATAGCCCGTCGCGATCCATCGGCCGAGGTCCGCGGTTCCGCTCGCGTGGAGGACCAGCACGCCGACGAACACGAGGACGGTGATCGTGATGGCCGGATAGCGCCACAGCAGGGGGAGAAACCTCATGCCTCAGCTTCCCGCGAATCGCTGCGCGGTGCCAGCAGCACACGGGAAGGCGCCCCGAATCCATGGATCGGCTGTGAGACTGCAGTGGTTCCCCGTTCCTTAGACCTGTCTCAGAGTCGCCCCTCGACCATGTACACATGACCACCTCGACGACGACACCGCGCAGTCCGGCCCCCGTGGCGGCCGCAGCGCTTCCACGCCCGGGCCGCCGTCTCACGCGGGCCTGGCGGGCGGGAGCGATCACCGTCATCTGGGCGACGAGCCTCTTTGTCGCGGCGCTCTGGGTGTGGGGCGGCGGTATCGGTGCGGTCCTCGGCTTCACCGGGGAGACCCTCACCACGGTGGGACGACTGACCGGACTGATCGCTGCGAATCTGCTGCTGTACCAAGTTCTGCTCATGGCGCGGGTGCCACTCTTCGAGCGAGGATTCGGTCGGGACGGCATCACACGGATGCATCGCTTCGTCGGATTCTGGTCGTTCTGGTTGATGGCCGCCCATATCGCGTTGCTCGCCGTGGGATACGCGATCACCGCAGGTGTCGACCCGTTCAGTCAGCTGTGGAGTTTCGTCTGGGATTATCCGGGAATGCTGCTGGCAACGGCAGGCACACTGCTGATCCTGCTCGTCGTGATCACCTCGATCCGTCGTGCGCGCCGGCGTCTGCGCTACGAGTCGTGGCATCTTCTGCACCTTTACGCCTACCTCGGGGTCGGGCTGGCGCTTCCTCACCAGCTGTGGACAGGGGCGGATTTCCTCTCCTCACCGCTCGCGACGCTGTACTGGTGGTCGCTCTGGGGAATCGCGGCGGCGTCCATCCTCGTGTTCCGAATCGGCATGCCCCTGTTTCGTTCCACACGTCTGGCGCTGCGCGTGGCGAGCGTCGAAGCCGACGGAGCCCGCGGGGTGACCATCCGCGTCGCGGGGCACGCTGTCGAGACGCTGGGCGCCCGTGCCGGGCAGTTCTTCGTCTGGCGTTTCCTCGACGGACCAGGGTGGACGCGCGGGCATCCCTTCTCCCTATCCTCCGTGCCGGGGAGAGAGCTCACCCTGACCGCCCGCGTGGTCGGCGATGGCACACGCCGACTGGAGACGCTCACACCGGGCACCCGGGTCATCGTCGAAGGGCCGTATGGGGAGATGACGGGGGAGCGTCGCACCGGGACGAAGCTGCTCATGATCGGTGCAGGAGCGGGGGTCGCCCCACTGCTCGCCCTTCTGGAGGCGGAGGACTACGCGCCGGGAGACGCGACGCTCCTCACCCGCGACTCTCTCGCCGAGGATGCCCTTCGACGGAGCGCGATCGCCGACCTCGTGGTCCGTCGAGGGCTGCGTCATCTGCCGTTCGTCGGCCCTCGGTCCGCGGGTTCGTCGAGCTGGATAGCGGCAAGCCACGGCGCCTGGAGCGGTCCCGACCTTCTTCGCCATCTCATCCCCGACCCCGAGAACTACGACGTCTTCGTCTGCGGCGCCGAGGCGTGGATGAGAGACCTCAAGCGAGATCTCGAGGGTGCCGGCTTCCCCACCCACCGAATCCATTCCGAGTCGTTCACGATCTGACCAGGGAGCTCACCATGAAGAAGATCCTCTACGCCGTGCTCGCGACCGTCAGCGGTCTCGTGCTCCTGTTCAGCTACCGCACGTCGGTCGATGCCGTCATGCCGGCGGACAGCAGTCCCGTATCGGGGGCGACCGTGAGCACCCCGGGTGCGTCGAGTTCCGGTTCGTCTGCAGGCAACGGTTTCACCGACGGGACGTACACCGGCACGACCTCCCAGACCCGGTACGGGCCGGTGCGAGTGCAGGTCACCATCTCCCAGGGACGGATCAGCGACGTGCAGGCGCTCGACTACCCGGACAGCAACGGACGGGACCGCCAGATCAACGGCGTCGCGATCCCCCGCCTCGTATCGGAGACGCTGCAGTCGCAGAGCTCGCAGATCCAGATGGTGTCGGGCGCGACATACACGAGCGACGGCTACCTGTCGTCGTTGCAGAGCGCGATCGATCAGGCGCAGGGCTGATGCGCGCGGCGCAGGAGGTGAAGCGGGTCTGGGTCGAAGAGATCATGGGCATCCCGATGAGCGTTCATCTGATCTCGTTCGGGGAGCCGGAGGCGTCCACCGAGCGCGCTGTGCGGGCATGCTTCCACGACCTGCACGAGATCGACGGACTCTTCTCGACGTATCGGCCGGAGTCAGACATCAGTCGGATCCGCCGGGGCGAGCTGGCACTGGCAGACGCGGACCCCCGAGTGGATCTCGTCGCGGCTGCGTGCGACGAGGCGGAGCACCGGACCGAGGGCTTGTTCTCGGCCCGCTGGGACGGGTCGTTCGATCCCACGGGCTGGGTGAAGGGATGGGCCGTCGAGGAGGCGAGCCGGCGGCACTTGGCGCCGCTTCTCTCCTCGGCGATCGCGGTCGGGATCAACGCGGGGGGAGACCTGCAGCTCTTCACCGCGGCAGGTGCGGATTGGCAATGGCACGTAGGGATCGCGGACCCGCATGACCGGGGCCGGATGATCGCCACTATCGATATCACCGACGGCGCCGTCGCGACGTCGGGCACGTCCGAGCGCGGCCACCACATCCTGGATCCGCGAACGGGCGAACCTGCGACCGGCGTCGCCTCAGCCACGATCGTCGCGGACGGGCTCGCTCACGCGGATGTGTGGGCGACTGCCGCCGTGGTCGCGGGGCCGACGGATCACTCCTGGATCACGGCGTCCGCGTCTCGCACCGGGGTCACGGTGGGCGACGACGGGGCGATCACGCGTTGGCTCGGATCGACGGTGATCGACGTGCGCCAGGTCAGTGGCGCGCCGGCAGCGTGAGGAGGAATGTCGTGCCACCCGAGTTCGAACTCTCGACCACGATGGAACCGCCGGCTCGTCGCGCGACATCGCGGACGAGCGAGAGCCCGAGGCCGAAGCCGCGGGGGCGTCCGCTCTCGGGGGGACGGGAGAACCGCTCGAAGACGTGATCCGGAGAGATCCCGTCTATCCCGGTGCCTTCATCGATGACACGCACGCGGGCGTCGCCTGCCTCACGCCCGACGCGGATCGTCACGGTACTCCCGGTCGGAGAGTGCTGCACCGCGTTGTCGAGGAGGGCGACGAGGATGCGGACCAGCGTCACCGGCGGGATCCGAACCTCGGAGTCAGCGTCGACGGACACCGCGAGATTCACCTCCGACTCCTGCGCGATGGTCGACATCGCGGCGATCGCCGTGGCCGCCGCCTGGGCCACATGCGCCTCTCCCTCGGCGTGGGATTCGCCCTCGGCGGCTATCAGCAGGTCGTTCAGAACGTCACTCATGGAATCTGCGTCACGCCGCAGCTCGACCAGACCCGGCCCGATATCGTCACCTCGCTCACGTCGACGCTGCAGCACCTGGAGGCGGCTCGTCAACGTCGTCAGGGGTGTGCGCAACTCGTGGCTGGCATCGGCCACGAAGTTTCGTTGCCGCCGCAGCGCTTCATCGAGCGGCCGGACCGACCGGCGGGCGGCGATGGCGGCGACGCCGCCCAGCAGTACGACGCCGACGATGCCCAGGACGATCACGGTCGGCACGACGACATCGATGTCGACGATGAAGTCGTCGCCGAAACCGGCAGGACCGCCGAACCATCCGCCGCCATGTTCGTCGCCCTCGCGGCGAGAGGTCGAGAGGACCACCGCGATCAGGATCCCGATGCCGATGGTCACGATCACGCCCGAGGCGACGCCGACCCAGAGTCCGATCGACAGCGCCATTCGCTGCACGCGTGCCTCGTCGTCGCTCATGAGGGCGTCCCGGCCCGGTAGCCGCGCGCACGGATGGTCTCGATCACGTCCGGGGTCGTCTTACGCCGCACATAGTGCACGTAGGTGTCCACCGAGCTCGTGGTGTCGCCCGCGTGGAACACCGCTCGAAGGATCTCCTCCCTGCTGAAGACGTGCTCCGGACTCGCCGTGAGCAGCTCCAGGAGTGCGTTCTCGGTCGCGGTCAACGCCACGCGGAATCCCGAGGGGTCGTAGATCGCCTGGGAATCGGGGACGAACACCCACTCGCCTAGTGCTCTGCGTGCGCTCTCTGCGCGGAAGGCTCTCCGCAGGGCGCGAAGGCGCGCGAGCAGTTCGTCGTAGTCGAACGGCTTCACCAGATAGTCGTTCGCGCCGCCGTCGAGACCTGTCACCCGGTCATCGACCGTCCCGAGCGCTGTCAGCATCAGGATGGGGGTCGTGATGTGCGCCGTCCGTACCGCACGCACGAAGGCGACGCCGTCCATGCCGGGCAGACGACGGTCGACGACCATCGCGTCGTAACGCCTGCTCAGCGCGAGTCGGAGTGCACTCTCGCCATCGGAGGCATGGTCCACGTCGTACACGTCATCCAGCATCTCCACGGTCAGGGCGGCGATCTCCGCGTCGTCCTCCACATACAGGAGGGTTCCGCGCGGCGCGTCGGTGGGATTCATGCCGGCCGTCCTCGGGAGTCTTCCGTGGTCTACGTCATCAGAGTACGCCCGCCGCGGGCCGCGAAAGCCAGCGTCGCGCCGAGGGATTTAGCTAACTAAGCTAGCGATTATGGATCGGTACGCGCGATGGCGCTGGCTCGGACTCGTCTTCATCAGCATCGCGGTCTCGCTGATCATCGTCGACTCGACGATCGTCAACGTGGCCATTCCCGCGATCGTCGAGGATCTCGGTATCACCTCGACCGAGGTGCAGTGGGTGCAGGAGTCGTACACCCTCGTGTTCGCGTCGCTGCTGCTCGTGTTCGGCAGCCTCGCCGATCGCTTCGGGCGGCGTCGGATGATGATCATCGGGGTCGTGGTCTTCGCGACCGCGTCGGTGTTCGCCGCCCTGTCGCCGGGCGGGGGGATCCTGATTCTCTCCCGTCTGGTGCAGGGCGTCGGTGGGGCGATGATCCTGCCGACCACGCTCTCGGTCATCAATGCGACTTTCCGCGGGAAGGAACGAGGCATCGCGTTCGCCGTCTGGGGGTCGACGATCGGAGGCATGGCAGCCGTCGGTCCTCTCCTGGGAGGATGGCTGACGACCGCCTACTCGTGGCGTTGGGCGTTCGGCATCAACATCCCCCTCGGCATCATCATCGTGATCGGCGTGCTGCTGACGGTGGCGGAATCTCGCGGTGATCGCGTCGCCAAGATCGACGTCGTCGGCGCACTGTTGTCGATCGTGGCGATGGGCAGCCTCGTGTTCGGCCTCATCGAGGGGCGCTCCTACGGGTGGTGGCTCGTCGACACCCGTCCGCAGGTGGGCGAATGGGTCTGGCCGTGGGAGCTGTCGCCGATTCCGTTGTTCTTCGCCGTGGCCGTGTTCGCCGTGGTCGCGTTCATCCTGTGGGGCCGATACCGCGAACGCACGGGACGCTCGACGCTCCTGGCATTGCGGCTGTTCTCCATCCCGTCCTTCCGCAACGGGAACATCGCGGCCGCCGTCGTGTCCTTGGGTGAGTTCGGCATCATCCTCGCGCTCCCGCTCTGGCTGCAATTCGTCCTCGGGTTCGAAGCCGTGCAGACCGGACTGCTCCTGCTCGCGCTGGCGGGCGGATCGTTCCTGGCCAGCGGCGTGGCAGGTGCGTCGAGCGGGAGGATCGCGCCCGTGTGGGTCGTGCGCGTCGGACTCCTCGCGGAGATCGTCGGGGTGGCCGGGGTGGGTTTCGTGATCGGACCCGACGCCACGTGGGGACCGCTCGTCCCGTTCCTGTTCGTTTACGGGCTCGGCGTGGGGCTCGCCACCGCCCAGTTGACCGGGGTCGTGCTCGCCGACGTGCCGGTCGCGGACAGCGGGGCCGCATCGGGCACGCAGTCCACATCCCGGCAGATCGGTGCCGCGCTCGGTGTGGCGGTGCTCGGCACCGTGCTCTTCAGCAGTACCGCGGGCATCCTCGCCTTGTCGCTCGACGAGCGAGGGATCCCCGCCGCGCAGCGGGACCAGATCGTGTCCGCCGTGGTCGACAGCGCCGGGGCGGCGATCAGTGGGCTCGAGGCGAACCCCGCAACCGCGAGTGCCGCGGAGGACGCCAAGGTCGCCTTCTCCGAAGGGACTCGATATGCGGCATGGACGGCTGCGGGCTTCCTCGCCCTCGGGCTGCTCGCCACCGTATCTCTCGGATCGACCACAGCGCGCAGCCGTCCGGAAGAAGAGAAGGTCTGACGGCCCCGACCTCGCTTGCTACGAGCCCGACTTCTTCTCGGATGGCACCTGTGCGCGCAACCGTTCGCGTCGGAGCCGAGACGCGTTTCCGAGACATGCTGCGCCCGTGAGTCCGACACCAACGACCGTCCACCACAGCGTCGGAGCAGCGATTCCGGAGAGGATCAGGATGGTGACGAACGTCGAGTACGCGGCGCAGAACACCCCGAGGCCCGTCGCCCGTCGCTCGCTGCCGCGTGAAGTGCCCATCACTCCACCCTCGCACGATGATGAGGGTTGTCCAAGGGTGGCATCACGTCGTATGGGATCGTGACGGGGTCGCGGTCGACCGAGAAGCGCTTCTCGCCTCAGCCTCGACGCGAGCGGGCCGTTGCCGTGGCGGCCATCGAAAGCGGTCAAAGAATGTGGCGATCCTGCTCGAGCGCGTGAGGAGGCTGAAGAGGCCGTAGCCGATCATGCCGCCCAGGACATTCGTCAGCCAGTCGTTGATGTCTGCGAGGTGACCACCCATGGCGAGTCGAGCGGTAGCCATCTGGGCCAGCTCGATCGCGAGGCTCGCGCCGGCAACGATTGCCAGCACCTTCCACCACCTCGGACGCGGGGACAACAGGGGAATGAGTCCTCCGAGCGGAATGAACACCACGATGTTGATGAGAGCGTCCTCGAGCCCGTAGTCCACGAAGGGTACGAGGTAGAGCGGTAACGGACGCGGTCCGTCATAGAACCCCGTCCCGATGCGCAGGAAGATCGGGAAAATCGTGTTGGCGAGCACTCCTCCCGCGTAGATCGCGAGAGCACCGGCGACCGATGCGCGGGCGAACGTGACGCGACCGCGAGAGCGAAGGACGCGGATCAGCACGAGGAAGGTCACGATCCCCACCGGAACGACTATCGGGAGCATGGGGATCTCGATGAACTTCATTGGCTGCTTCCGGTGAGAGGCGTGATCTGGAGTGAGAGCACCCGATTCCGCCACTGCGTCTTGCTCGCGCAGGCGACGACGAGGCCGGAGTTCAGGCATCGCGCACCGATGCATCTCCAACGAGAGAAGCCGCCTGAAGCCAGGCGGCCTTTCTCGTACTTGGGGGTTACGCGTACGTATTCACATACCATCCGCGTACCACCCGATGTGCCCCCGACAGGAGTCGAACCTGCGACCTACGGTACCGGAAACCGGCGCTCTATCCACTGAGCTACGGAGGCGTACCGATCGACAATATCACTCGTCGGGGGTCGTCTCCGACCCGCCCGCCTCGGTGACCGGCGCGGCGCGCATCTCGTCGAGGGCGGCGGCGACCTTTTCGGCCAGGTAACGGTGTCCTTCGGTCGAAGGGTGCTTGCGTCCCCGATCGACGTCGATCACATCGAGATAGTTCTGCGCGGTGATCCAGCCCTGGGCGATGGGGGAGATGTACCACCAGCCCCGTGCCGCGGCGAGCTCACCCAGATCCGTGTCGATGCGAGCGGTCGTCGCGCCCACGGGGAGTTCGTGCGGTGCCGGGCCGAGCACGACGATCGCCGCCTCCGGATACTTCGCAGCCATCGCGTCCCAGGCTGCGGCGACGGCCTCGCGGTAGCCTGCGACGCCCTGCTTCCGGTCGTTGATGGATCCCTGCATGATCACGAGGTCGGGGGAGAGGGCGGGGTCGAGCGCGGTGATGCGCTCGCCGAAGGTCGGGCCGTCGAGACCCGGCTTGAGGTATCCGCTCCCTCGGACGCCGTTCACGATCGTCCGGCCGTCGATCAGGCTCGCCAGGACGTAGGCGTAGCCGAGGGTCGGTACCGTCGCCGCAGTGCCGTAGGTCCAGGAGTCGCCGAAGACCAGGACGGTCGGGTGCTGGGGCAGGGTGAGGGGAGCAGGGGCGATCGCCTCGGACGCGGCGTCGGCACCCTCGATCGCGGCGCCCATCGGCGCCTCCGCGGGAAGGGGGATCCACGGTCGCCATACTCCGAGAACGCCCGCAGTCACCGCGAGGAGGAGGGCGATGGCCACTCCTGCGCGGTGCAGTCGACGGCGCGGGACGGTGGCCTTCATGGGACGAGAGTAGATCACCGTGAGCGGATTGCGAATTCCGCACGTCCCGCGCCGTCGGATGCCGTCGTGGCGCCCCGTAAACTGGGAAGGCTATGAACCCCGAATCGCTCGCCGCCGCCGTCCTTGCCGTCCTCGCTCCCATCGCCGAGGAACGACGTCCCGGCGAGCCTCTGGAACTCACCGCCGCCGACATCGTGCTGGAGCGTCCGCGCAACCGCGACCACGGCGACTGGGCGTCGAACATCGCCATGCGCCTGGCCAAGCCCTTCGGCACGAACCCGCGGGCGCTCGCCCAGCAGATCGCCGACGGTCTCGGTGGGGTCGAGGGGATCGCGAGCGCTGAGGTCGCCGGTCCGGGCTTCATCAACATCCGGCTCGATGCGGCCGCCGCCGGTGCCCTGGCGAAGGTCATCGTCGACGCGGGCTCCGCCTACGGCACCAACACGTCGCAGGAAGGCGTCAGCGTCAACGTGGAGTTCGTGTCGGCGAACCCGACAGGACCGTTGCATATCGCGCACACGCGGTGGGCCGCGCTCGGCGACTCGATCGTCCGCCTCCTCCTCGCGAGCGGCGCGAATGCCGTCCGGGAGTACTACATCAACGATGCCGGCGCGCAGATGGAGCGCTTCGCCCTTTCGGTTCTCGCTGCGGCGAAGGGCGAGCCCACCCCCGAGGGCGGCTATCCGGGGGAGTACATCACGACGCTCGCCGGTCGTGTTCTCGAAGCGCGTCCGGATCTGCTCCAGCTGCCCGACGACGAGCAGTCGGAGGTGGCGCTCGAGCTCGCCTACGAGTTCCAGCTCGCCGAGATCCGGTCCTCCCTCGGCCGCTTCAACGTGCCCTTCGACGTGTGGTTCTCCGAGCGCACGCTGCACGCGAAGGACGCGTCGGGGTCGAGCCTGATCGATCAGGCCGTCGACCGTCTGCGCGAGCAGGGCCACGTCTTCGACGAGGACGGTGCGGTCTGGGTGCGCACCACCGACTTCGGCGACGACAAGGACCGTGTCATCCGCCGTTCGAACGGCGAGTACACCTACTTCGCCGCCGATGCCGCGTACTACCTGAACAAGGGAGACCGCGGGTTCCAGAACAAGATCTACCTGCTCGGCGCCGACCACCACGGCTACGTGCACCGGCTCAAGGCCATCGCGGGTGCGGCGGGTGAGGATCCGGAGAAGAACGTCGAGGTCGTGATCGGACAGATGGTGTCGATCAACGGCGCCCGCCTCAGCAAGCGCGCCGGCAATATCATCGAGATGGACGACCTGCTCGACTGGCTCGGCACCGACGCCATCCGGTATTCCCTGGAGCGCTCACCGGCGGATTCCCCGCTCGATCTCGATCCCGAGCTGCTGCAGAAGCGCACCAACGACAACCCGGTGTTCTACGTGCAGTACGCCCATGCCCGGACGCACAACGTCGCTCGCAACGCCGCCGACTCCGGCGTCGACCGCTCCGAGTTCGCCCCGGAGACCCTCACGCACGAATCCGAGGCCGCCCTTCTCGGAGCTCTGCAGGAGTTCCCGCGCATCGTTGCGTTCGCCGCCCAGGTGCGTGAGCCCCACCGTGTCGCGCGGTACCTCGAGGAGCTCGCGGGGCTGTACCACCGCTGGTACGACAACTGCCGTGTCATCCCTCAGGGTGATGACCCGATCGAGACGGTCCACCGCACCCGCCTGTGGCTGAACGATGCCGCCGGTCAGGTGTTCCGCAACGGCCTCGACCTCCTCGGGGTCAGCGCACCCGAGCGCATGTGATGGTCGCGTCATGAGCGACGACAACCACACCCTCCCGTATCCGGAGGCCGGTGCCGAGCATCCGACGCTCGTGATCCCCGGTTCTTCGCCTGAGCAGTCACCCGAGGGCGCGACCCGGAGACGTCGCTGGCCCTGGGTGCTGCTGGTCGTGGTGATCGTTCTGGCAGCGCTCGTCGTCGCCGCCGAGTTCGTGGCGCGCGCCGTGCTGCCGGGCATCGTGCGGTCGATCGTCGTGGAGCAGCTCGATCTGCCCGCCGATCAGCAGCTCGATGTCGAGACGCGGGGCCTGGTCCTTCCGCAACTCATCGGCGGAAACCTGGAGTCCCTGCGTCTGTCGACCGATTCGGTCACCCTCGAAGGCATCACGGGTGCGGCGGAGGTCACGGCGACCGACGTCCCGCTGCGCGGCGGTGAGCTCGGCGGCGCCTCCGGGACGATCCGCATCGATCAGGGGCAGTTCACCTCCCTGCTCGCCGGCACAGACCTTCCCATCGAATCCGTCGAGCTCGAGGCTCCGAACGCCACCGTGAGCGGATCGATCACCGTGTTCGGCGCGTCCGTGCCGCTCTCCTTGACCGTCACCCCCGGAGTCGTCGACGGCGACCTCGAACTCACACCGGTGGCCGCCAGCATCGGCGGGCTCGACATCGACCTCGATCAGGTCGGTTCGACGCTCGGCTCGCTCGGTCAGGAGGTCACGAAACCGCAGCGGGTGTGCATCGCCGATCAACTCCCCGCCGGACTCACCCTCACCGGGCTCGAGATCGTCGATGGCGCGGCGGTGATCGACGTCGACGTCGACGGAGCGATCGTCACGGACACGTCGTTGCAGGACAAGGGCGTCTGCCCGAGCTGAGGGAGCGTCGCTAGGGGCGTTCAGCGGTGTCGGCGAGCCAGTCCTCGATCCGCTGTGCCAGCCAGGCCGGACGTTGCAGCGGTATGCCGTGGCCGCATCCGTCCACGACCTGGAGCGTGCTCTGTGGGAGGGCCGCGTCGAGTGCGGCGGCAGAGCGTTTCATGAGTGCTTTCTCCGCGGCGCCGACCAGGATCAACGCGTCGCCGGGAAAGGCTCCCCACGCCGTGGGGGGAACGAACCGGAGATTCTCTTCGACGGAGCGCAGGAGGGTCTCTCGGGATATGCCTGCGGAGGTCCGGATGTACTCGGGGAGGAGTTCATCGGGGATGTACAGCTGACGCGCCTGCAGCTTCGCGAACCACCTCTGCCGCGCGAGCCACGACAGGGCGCCGAGCATCGCGAGCGTCGCGGCGGTGCCTCGCATCGGCGTGGCCTGCGCGCTGATGACGACCACGCGGTCCACGAGGTCGGGCCGTTCCGCGGCGAGTCGGACGGCCAGTTGTGCGCCGAGCGAGAACCCGACGACCGTCGCAGAACCTCCTTCCTCCTCGAGGAGTTGCGCGAGTGCGGCGGTGGTCTCTGCGTGCGACACATACGGATCGGCGGCGTTGCGGCCGTGGCCCGGGAGATCCGGAACGAGGAGGCGATGCTCCGCGGTGAGGTGGGAACGCAGCGGATCCCACATCCATCCGGCCACGCCCCCGCCGTGGAGGAGCAGCACCGGGCCGTCGTGGGCCGAAGCAGAGGATTCCCGTTGCATCATCGCTCCGTTTCGAAGGTCGCGGCCATCCGCCCGATGGTGTCGATCGTGTCCTCCAGCAGGGACCGGTCGAGCGGACCGAGCAGGCGCGCCGCAGAGAGGAGCCCGATGGTCGTGCTCGACAGGGCCAGGGCGAGCGAGCGGGGATCGACGTCGGCGATGATGAGGTGGCGATCCTGCAGTTCCCGGAACCACTCGACCACTCGGTGATGGCGTGTCCGGTAGCGATCGTCGGTCACCTCCATCACGTGGGAGCCGAGCACGCCCCGGTCATCCAGGAAGGCCGCAGTCATAAGCGGATCATCCAGCAGCGCTCGCGCAGTCGCCCGGCAGGCATCGCCGAGACGAGGGTGGTCTCCCAGCTCGCGGCGGACGCGATCGGCCATGCGCGTGTTCCCTCGCATCAGCAGGGCATCGAGGACGTCGCGTTTGCCGGCGAACTCCAGATACACGGCGCCCTTGCCGATGCCTGCGCGTGCGGCGACGGACGCGACACTCATATGGTCGAAGCCCTGAGCGAGCACGAGCTCTTCTGCGGCATCGAGGATGCGTTCTCTCCGGTCAGGGACGCGCGGTCGCGGCATCGTCGCTCCTTCGCAGGTGTTCGATCATCGCGGGGATCACGAGATCGGGCCGGTCGCGCTGGACCCAGTGTCCGGCTTCGGGGACCGTGAGCAGGGCTGCATCCGGCAGCAGCTCCGAGGCCTTCTCGATGCGTGCGAGCGGAACGCCGGAGTCCCGGGTCCCGTGCACGAACAGCGTCGGTGTGCGGATCGACGGCAGCCGTTCCGTATAGACCGTGCGCAGCCGATTCCACTGCACTTGGTCGCGCTGCCACTGACCGAAGGTCGCCAAGCCCGTTCCGTGCGCCGCTTCGACGGCCACGGCGTCCACGAGTTCCGGTGTGCGCGCACGCGGATCGCGGACCAGGTCGCGCAGACCGCGCTCCATCGCCGAGGCGTTGCGTGCGTACGAGCGGGTCATCGCAGCCAGCAGGCCCGAGCGCAGGAGGAGGAAGGAGGCCAGATGGGTCACCCGACCGAGCGGGCCGTCGGCGAGGCGGGGCATCACTCCGTAGCATCCGAGGAGGACAGCGGTGCGCGCCCCGGCGGGGCGGTCGAGCAGATGCCCGATCGTCATCCCGCCGCCGAGGGAGAGGCCGGCGATCGCGTAGTCGCTCAGCTCGAGGGAGTCGACGAGCTCGCCGACGTGGCGGACGAGGTTCTCCTGCGTGAGGGTCCACGCGGCGCTCGGGCTCTGTCCGAAGCCGGGATGATCGGGGGCGAAGACGCGGTGTCCGGCGTCGGCGAGGGCGGGGCCGACCTCGCCCCAGGAGAGAGCGGCACTGTCGGCGCCTCCACCGTGCAACAGCAGCACGGGCCGCGCGGACTCCGTCGACGGCCGCCACTCCAGAGCGGAGACCGTGGCGTGGGGGAGGTCGATCCGCCGTCGTCGAGCGTCCATGGCTTCCTCTCGTTGTGACCAGTATAGGCGTATCGGTCACAACGGAGCCGTGGTGATGTAGCGGGGTGCGGCGACGCTAGGACGACGTGTCCGCTGCTGCGGCCTCCTGCGCGGCCCGCAGCTCCGCCGTCGCGATCCGCACGTCGACCTCGGCCCGCTGCAGACGCCGCTGAGGGAAGGTGGTCGCGGCATAACGTGCGTGCACGCGGTCCGAAGCCTCTTCCTCGGCCGTGACGATGTACGCGCAGGCGAACAGCATCACCTGCGCGGAGAAGTTCAACCAGATGAGCAGCGCGAGCAGCGTCGCGAAGGAGGCGAGGAGCGGGTTGCTCGTCGCGCCGCCCACGAACAGGCCGGACAGCTCCTGCAGGACCAGGAGGCCGAAGGCGCCGAGCAGCGCGCCGGGCCACAGGGAGCGTGCGGCCGGACGCACCCCCGAGAGCACGCGGAAGACGCCGATGATGAGTGCGGTGTCGAGAGCGAACACGACCAGGAGTGAGAGCAGACGCACGCCCCACGTCACCGCAGGGGAATCGGACGGGAGGCCCAGGATGTCGGCGATCCACGTCACGCCGAGCTGACCGACGAACGTGAGTCCTGCCGAGACGACGAACGCCAGACCGATGCCGAGCGCGAGAGCGAGATTGCGCAGGATGACCCAGATCCACAGGATGTCGTCCTGAAGGGTGCCGGCGAGGACCCGCACCGCCGTGCGCAACGAGCCGATGGCACTCAGCGCGGCGCCCACCAGGGCGATCAGGGAGATGATGCCGGCGATGGAGAAGGATGCGGGCGCCCGGAGGGCGTCCGGATCGATCACCCCTTCCTCTCCGATCAGTCCCGGCACGGCCGCCTCGACGGCATCGATGATCGCCTGCAACGCTGCCGGATTCCCCGCGAGCCAGAGCGCGGCGATCGAGAAGCCGAGCAGTACGCCGGCGAAGACGCTGAACAACGCGCGGTAGGTGACGCTGTCGGCGAGCATCGGCCCGCGTCGCTCGCTGTACAGCAATGCCGCGCGCACCGGGCGCCGTGCCAGAGCCCACGCGATGAGCGGGCCCGTGATGCGCGCGACCAGTCCGGGGCGCGCGGGGGAGTGTGTCGGTGTTTCGGTGTTCGCCACGTCCCCACCCTAGGAGGCGTGAACTGCTCATCACAGGGGGCTTGACGTCGAGCGTCACTCTGACCAGGGTGGCGGGGCCGGTGCCCTAGAATCGGGACAACCTCGATGTGCGCCCGCTCGCCCGAGATCCTTCCCACGATTGGTGATCAGTGCTTCCCCCTGCCGATTCGCTCGCTCCGGAATGGCTCGTCGTCCCCGACGACGCGAACGATCTCGCCGACGGCGTCTGGCCCGAGTCCGCCGTGCGCGACGACGGCGG
Organism: Microbacterium sp. ZOR0019; assembly: GCF_000800925.1. Classification (NCBI taxonomy): domain Bacteria; kingdom Bacillati; phylum Actinomycetota; class Actinomycetes; order Micrococcales; family Microbacteriaceae; genus Microbacterium; species Microbacterium sp. ZOR0019. The sequence continues at coordinate 41,708 of NZ_JRKC01000011.1, forward strand.
CGCGCTCCTCATCGCCGGCGTCAGCGCCCCCTCTCTCACGCGTACCTACGGCTCGCCGCTGCTGGTCCTGGACGAGGATGAGGTGCGGGGGCGTGCCCGACGATTCCGTGTCGCGTTCGATCGTGCAGCGGCCGAGCACGGGACGACGGCGCAGGTCTACTACGCCGGCAAGGCGTTCCTGTGCACGACCGTGGCGCGCTGGGTGGTCGACGAGGGGCTCCGCATCGACGTCTGCACCGGAGGGGAGCTCGCGGTCGCGCTCGCTGCCGGTGTCGCCGCGGCGTCCCTCGGCTTCCACGGCAACAACAAGTCGGTCGCCGAGCTGGAGCGTGCCGTCGAGGTCGGAGTCGGCACGATCATCGTGGACAGCGCGATCGAGATCGAGCGGCTCGCCGCCATCACCGCCCGCACCGGCACCACACAGCGCGTACTGGTGCGTGTGATCAGCGGTGTGCACGCCGAGACCCACGACTTCCTCGCCACGGCCCACGAGGATCAGAAGTTCGGCTTCCCGCTGCCGGACGCCGAGCACGCCGTCGCCCGGATCCGTGAGATTCCCGGGCTGATGTTCGCGGGCCTGCACTGTCACATCGGCTCACAGATCTTCGGCGTCGCAGGATTCCGCGAGTCGGCGTCGCGCGTGCTCGACCTGCATGCCACCCTGCTCCAGGACGGCCCGGTGCCGCAGCTCAACCTCGGCGGCGGCTTCGGCATCGCCTACACGCGCGTGGACGACCCGACGCCGATCGAGGACCTCGCCGGTGAGATCGTCGACGCGGTGGCGGAGGGGTGCGCCGCGCGCGGAATCCCGATGCCTGCCCTGTCGTTCGAGCCCGGCCGCGCGATCGTCGGTACCGCCGGCGTCACCATCTACGAGGTCGGCACCACCAAGGACGTGACGGTGGAGTCGGGTGCCGTGCGCCGCTACGTCAGCGTCGATGGCGGAATGAGTGACAACGCGCGCCCCGCTCTGTACGGCGCGCAATTCTCTGCACGCCTTGCTTCGCGCGTCGGTGCGGGCGAGCCCCGCCTCAGCCGCGTCGTGGGCAAGCACTGCGAATCGGGCGACATCGTGGTCGATCACGAGTATCTGCCCGACGATCTCGTGCCCGGAGACCTCTTGGCGGTACCGGCGACCGGCGCGTACTGCGTGTCGTTGGCCAGCAACTACAACCACGTTCCGCGTCCGCCGGTCGTCGCCGTGCGCGAAGGCCGGTCGACGGTCATCGTCCGTGGCGAGACCCTCGACGATGTGCTGGCCCGTGACACGGGCATCGACGGGGCTCCGGCCGCCGATCGAGACAAATGACCCACCTCCGAAGGAGTAACCATGACTGACTACCGACGACTTCGTGTGGCACTGCTGGGTGCGGGAGCGGTCGGCTCCCAGGTCGCGGCGCTCCTGCTGCGCCACGGTGACGAGCTGGCCGACCGGGCGGGTGCCGAACTGGAGCTCGCCGGCATCGCGGTGCGCGATGTGAACGCGCCCCGCGACGTCGATCTCCCCGCAGAGCTCTTCACCACCGATGCGGAATCGCTGGTCCTCGGCGCGGACATCGTGATCGAACTCATCGGCGGCATCGAGCCGGCCCGCGGCACCATCCTGCAGGCGATCGGCGCCGGTGCGGATGTGGTCACGGCCAACAAGGCGCTGCTGGCGACCCACGGCCCCGAGCTGTTCGAAGCGGCCGACCGCGTCGGTGCCTCCGTGTACTACGAAGCCGCGGCTGCGGGTGCGATCCCGATCATCCGCCCCCTGCGCGACTCGCTGGCGGGTGACCGGGTGGTGCGCATCATGGGTATCGTGAACGGCACCACGAACTACATCCTCGATCGGATGGACAGCGAGGCCGCGGACTTCGCCGATGTGCTCGCCGACGCGCAGCGCCTCGGGTACGCCGAGGCCGACCCGACCGCCGATGTCGAGGGCTATGACGCCGCGCAGAAGGCCGCGATCCTCGCGAGCCTCGCCTTCCACACCGCGGTGCCGCTCGATGCCGTGTATCGCGAGGGGATCACGTCGATCACCCCGTCGATGATCGAGGAGGCGCGCGCAGCGGGCTTCGTGATCAAGCTGCTCGCCGTGTGCGAGCGGATCGAGGCGAACGGTGCGGAGTCGATCTCGGTGCGCGTATACCCGGCGCTGGTCCCGAACTCCCACCCCCTCGCTTCGGTGCACGGTGCCAACAACGCCGTGTTCGTCGAGGCGGAGGCCGCCGGATCCCTGATGTTCTACGGTGCGGGTGCCGGTGGCGTCCAGACCGCGTCCGCCGTGCTCGGAGACGTGGTCTCGGCGGCCCGTCGCCACATCGCCGGCGGCGTCGGCGTGGGCGAATCGACCCGCGCGAATCTTCCGGTCGTCCCGATCGGACACGTCACCACGCGCTACCAGATCACGCTCGAGGTCTCGGATGCGCCCGGTGTGCTCGCCACGGTCGCGGGCATCCTCAGCGACGGAGGAGTCTCCGTCGCGACCGTCGTGCAGACCGTCGAAGGCGAGGACGAGCCCACCGCACGGTTGATCATCGGAACCCACCGTGCGACGGAGCAGGCACTCAGCGCCACCGTCGACGCCCTCGCCGACAGCGCCGTCGTGGCACGGGTCGTGTCGGTGCTCCGCGTGGAAGGCGAGTGACGGTGGCGACAGCACTGCCCCCGGTCGACGGGGTATCCGTCGACCGGCGCACCGTCGAGGTGCGGGTCCCCGCGACCAGTGCGAACCTCGGTCCGGGATTCGACACGCTCGGCCTGGCCCTCAGCATCTACGACACGCTCCAGGTCACCGCGCTGCCGGCCGGTGAACTCGACATCGAGGTCACCGGTTCGGGTGCGGCCGAGATTCCGCGCGACGCCTCGAACCTCATCGTCCGGACGATCGCCTATGTCTTCGCGGACGCGGGCCGACCGGTGCCCGGACTGCGCATCGTCGCCGAGAACGGCGTGCCGCACGGCCGCGGTCTCGGATCCTCCGGGGCTGCCGTCGCCGCGGGGGTGCTCGCGGCGAAGGGGCTCCTCGCGGGCGACGTCGAGATCGGCGACACCGATCTGTTGCGCCTGGCCACCGAGATCGAGGGCCACCCCGACAACGTCGCTCCTGCGCTCTTCGGCGGATTGACGATCGCATGGATGGGAGAGCACGGCCCGCAGCACAAGAAGCTGCTCGTGCACCGCGGTGTCTCGCCGCTCGTCCTCGTCCCGGCCTACACGATGTCCACCTCGCAGGCGCGATCGCTGCAGCCGCCCCATGTGTCCACAGCGGATGCGGTGTTCAACGTCTCCCGCTCGGCGCTGTTGATCGCCGCCCTCATGCAGAGCCCGGAACTGCTCCTCGATGCGACTGCCGATCGGCTCCATCAGGACTACCGGGCCGGGGCCATGCCGGAGACCCAGCGACTCGTGCAGGCGCTGCGCAAGGCGGGCTTCGCGGCGGTCGTCTCCGGTGCCGGGCCGAGCGTTCTCGTCCTCGCGGACGGACCGGGGAGTCGTCAAGACGCGGTGGAGCTGGCCGACCAGGTCACCGACACCCCGTGGGAGGCGCTCCTGCTCGCAGTCGACGTTCGTGGTGGTACAGTGGGGACTCGAGCGGAGGGCTCCACGTAACGACGTGAATCTGGCCCCATTGCAACTCTTGCAAGACCCGCACGCAAACCCTTGAGGCACAAGTGCCGAGGCTGGCTGGCGCTGAGCGCCGGCCCGTGCGATCGTGCGCAGCACCCGTTGTGCGCGTTCAACGCTCATTCCCCATGACATATAAGGGAGTACTCGTGGAGAACCTCTCCGAGACCCAGAACGATTCTTCGGCACCGGCCGCGGAAGCTGCTGCAGCGACCACCGAGACGGCGCCGGCGCGCAAGCGCGCACCGCGTCGTGCGAGCACCGCCACGACCGCGGAGAAGGCCGAGAAGGCCGAGAACGCGGAAAAGGTCGAGAGCGCCGAGAAGCCCGCGAAGCCGAAGACGACGAAGGCGAAGACGACGAAGGCGGCTGCCGCCACGACGAGCGAGCCCGCATCTGCGGAGGCGTCCGCCGAGTCGCCCGAGGCGGCGCCGAAGGCGAAGACACCGCGTCGGAGCCGCGCGAAGAAGGCGGATGCCGAGGCTCCCGCCGCGGATGCCGCTTCCTCGGACGCTCCGGCTGCAGACGCCGCCCCGGCCGAAGCCGCTGCGGAATCCGCACCGAAGTCGACGGGACGCGGTCGCCGCGGTGCGCAGAAGTCGACGCCCGACGCCGACGCCCCCGCGCCGGTGAAGGACACGGCAGCAGACGCCGCTCCCGCCGACGCGCCTCAGAACGGCGACTCCGGCTCCGACTCCGACGGTGGTGAGGAGCAGGGCGGGCGTGGTCGCAACCGCAACCGCAGCCGCAACCGAGGACGCGGGCAGAACAGCTCCGGGCAGGACCAGCAGGCTCAGCCGGCCGGGGATGACGAGCCGTCCGGCGGCAACAACCGCAATCGCCAGCGCAACAAGCGCCGCAACGGTGCTCCGACCGATGAGTTCGACACGGAGATCGGCGAGGACGATGTCCTGATCCCGATCGCCGGCATCCTCGACGTCCTCGACAACTACGCGTTCGTCCGCACGACCGGTTACCTCGCCGGTCCGAGCGACGTCTACGTTTCGCTCGGACAGGTCAAGAAGTACAACCTGCGCAAGGGTGACGCCGTCGTCGGCTCGATCAAGCAGCCGCGCGAAGGCGAGCAGCAGGGCCGTCAGAAGTACAACGCGCTGGTCAAGGTCGACTCCATCAACGGTCTGTCGATCGACGACGCAGCCACGCGTGTGGAGTTCGGCAAGCTCACTCCGCTCTACCCGCAGGAGCGCCTGCGTCTGGAGACGGCTCCCGAGAAGCTGACCCAGCGCATCATCGACCTGGTCGCCCCGGTCGGCAAGGGACAGCGCGGCCTCATCGTCGCTCCGCCCAAGGCCGGCAAGACGATCGTGCTGCAGCAGATCGCGAACGCGATCGCGCAGAACAACCCTGAGGTCCACCTCATGGTCGTGCTCGTCGACGAGCGCCCCGAAGAGGTCACCGACATGGAGCGCTCGGTCAAGGGCGAGGTCATCGCCTCCACGTTCGACCGGCCCGCCGAAGACCACACCACCGTGGCGGAGCTCGCGATCGAGCGTGCGAAGCGTCTGGTCGAGCTCGGCCGCGACGTCGTCGTGCTGCTCGACTCCATCACGCGCCTCGGCCGTGCCTACAACCTGGCGGCTCCGGCCTCGGGTCGTGTGCTCACCGGTGGTGTCGACGCCTCCGCGCTCTACCCGCCCAAGCGCTTCTTCGGAGCCGCGCGCAACATCGAGAACGGTGGATCCCTCACGATCCTCGCCACCGCCCTGGTCGAGACCGGGTCGAAGATGGACGAGGTCATCTTCGAGGAGTTCAAGGGCACCGGCAACAGCGAGCTGCGCCTGTCGCGTGCGCTCGCGGACAAGCGCATCTTCCCGGCGGTCGACGTGAACGCGTCGAGCACCCGCCGCGAGGAGATGCTGCTGTCGGCCGACGAGGTCAAGATCACGTGGAAGCTGCGTCGCGCCCTCGCCGGCCTCGACCAGCAGCAGGCCCTCGAGGTCGTCCTCGGCAAGCTCAAGGAGACCAACTCGAACGTCGAGTTCCTCGTGCAGATGCAGAAGTCGATCCCCACGCTCCCTTCGGGCGCGCACGGGCACGACAACAACATCCGCTGAGCGGCTGAGCCGTGTTCGAGTCCGTCCAGACTCTGATCGACGAGCATCGCCGGGTGCAGGAGGAACTCTCCGACCCGGCGGTGCACGCCGACGCCGCCCGCGCGAAGCGCGTCAACCGTCGCTATGCCGAGTTGTCGCGCATCGTCGCCGCTTACGAGGCATGGGTCGCTGCGACCGATGATCTGGAGACGGCTCGCGAGTTCGCCCGGGAAGACGAGTCCATCGCGGCGGAGATCCCCGCGATGGAGGAGGAGCTGCAGGAGTCCCAGGAACGTCTGCGTCGTCTGCTCATCCCGCGTGACCCGGACGATGCGCGTGACGTGATCATGGAGATCAAGGCCGGTGAGGGCGGTGCGGAGTCCGCACTGTTCGCAGCCGACCTGCTGCGCATGTACATCCAGTACGCCGCCTCCAAGGGCTGGAAGACGGAGCTCCTGGAGCGCAACGAGTCCGACCTGGGCGGCTACAAGGACGTGCAGGTCGCGATCAAGGGCTCCTCGTCCGACCCCGCGCAGGGCGTCTGGGCGCATCTCAAGTACGAGGGGGGCGTGCATCGCGTGCAGCGTGTGCCGGCCACCGAGTCGCAGGGACGCATCCACACCTCCACGACGGGTGTGCTGGTCTTCCCCGAGGTGGACGAGCCGGAGGAGATCCACATCGATCAGAACGATCTCAAGATCGATGTCTTCCGCTCGTCCGGCCCCGGCGGGCAGTCGGTGAACACGACGGATTCTGCCGTGCGCATCACCCACGTCCCCACGGGCATCGTCGTGTCGATGCAGAACGAGAAGTCGCAGTTGCAGAACCGCGAGGCCGGAATGCGCGTGCTTCGCGCCCGATTGCTCGCGAGGCAGCAGGAGGAGCTCGACGCGGCGGCGTCCGACGCGCGCCGTTCGCAGATCCGCGGGATGGACCGCTCCGAGCGCATCCGCACGTACAACTTCCCGGAGAATCGGATCGCGGACCACCGCACCGGCTTCAAGGCCTACAACCTCGATCAGGTGATGGACGGCGCGCTGGACCCGCTGATCGAGAGCGCGATCACCGCGGATGAGGAAGCGCGGCTCGCCGCACTCGGCGCCGAATCCTGAGGCGCGAAGCCACGCTGAGCGCTAGGCTCAGGCCGTGATCACACTCCTGTTCCGCGGTCTGATGTACGTGATATCGGCCGGCCTCGGCCTGATCGTCGCCGACCTCGCTCTCGAAGGGTTCCAGATCGAATGGGACAAGTGGTGGGGCTTCGTCATCTGCATCCTGATCTTCGCGATCCTGCAGAGCGTCCTGGCACCGTGGGTCGGCAAGATGGCGAATCGCTACGCGCCCGTGCTCATGGGCGGCATCGGCATCTTCTCGACCCTGATCTCGCTGATCATCGTGGTGCTGCTTCCCATCGGCGGACTCCGCATCACCGATCTCACCGGCTGGCTTCTCGGATCGGTGATCGTGTGGTTGATCACCGCGCTGGGCAGCGTCCTGCTGCCGCTGATCTTCCTGCGCAAGAAGGTCGAGTCCGTCAAGGACGCACGACGCTGAGTCGTGCAGCGACGCCCGACGCTCAGATCGCGTAGTCCGGAGCGGTGAGCAGCGCGCGGGTGTCCTCACCGGCGCTGCGCTGTCGTGGTTTCGCGGGAACGCCGACCAACACGCTGTCGGCGGGCGCATCGCGCGTGACCACGGCGTTCGCGCCGACCACGGAGCCGGCCCCGATCGTCACGGGGCCGAGGATCTTCGCGCCGGCACCCACGGCCACGCCGACCTCGAGGGTCGGATGGCGTTTCCCTGCGGTGCGCGTCCGTCCGCCGAGGGTGACGCCGTGATACAGCATCACGTCGTCACCGATCTCGCTGGTCTCGCCGATGACCACGCCCATGCCGTGGTCGATGAAGAAGCGACGCCCGATCTTCGCGCCCGGATGGATCTCTATCCCGGTCATCCAGCGTGACAGCTGCGATCCGGCGCGCGCGAGCAGTCGGAGTCGCCGTCGCCAGAGCGCGTGCGAGACGCGGTGCGCCCAGATCGCGTGGAGTCCCGGGTACAGGAGTGCCACCTCGACGGCGCTGCGTGCGGCCGGATCACGGAGACGGGCTGCCGCGATGTCTTCGCGCATTCGCCCGATGATGCCCATCGGAGATCTCAGTCTTCGCGCAGGTCCTCGAACAGCGCGGTGGAGAGGTAGCGCTCACCGGTGTCCGGGATCACCACGACGATCGTCTTGCCCGCGTTCTCGGCGCGGGCCGCCACCTTCAGCGCCGCGGACACGGCGGCCCCGGAGGACATACCCACGAGCAGACCCTCCGTGGCGGCGAGATCACGGGCGACGCGGAGGGACTCGTCGAATTCGGCGGTGATGATCTCGTCGATCACGTCGCGGTCGAGCACGTCCGGGACGAAGTTCGGACCGATGCCCTGGATCTTGTGCGGGCCGGGGTGTCCTTCGCTGAGGACGGGGGAGTCCTTGGGCTCGACGGCGATGACCTGCACACCGGGCTTCGCGGCCTTGAGGGCCTGGCCGGTGCCGGTGACGGTTCCGCCGGTTCCGACCCCGGCGACGAAGATGTCGATCGCGCCGTCGGTGTCGCGGAGGATCTCCTGCGCCGTGGTCTCGCGGTGGATCTGCGGGTTGGCCGGGTTCTCGAACTGACGGATCCAGATAGCGCCCGGCGTCTCGGCCACGATGCGCTTCGTCTCTTCGATCGCACCGCTCATGCCCTTGGTGGGGTCCGTGAGCACGATCTCGGCGCCGAACGCCTTGAGCAGGACCCGGCGCTCCTTCGACATGGAGGCCGGCATCGTGAGGATGACGCGGTATCCGCGTGCTGCTCCGACCATCGCGAGGGCGATGCCCGTGTTGCCACTGGTCGACTCGACGATCGTGCCACCCGGCTTCAGCTCGCCCGAGGCTTCGGCGGCGTTGATCATCGCGATGCCGATGCGGTCCTTCACGCTGGACGCGGGGTTGTAGTACTCGAGCTTGGCGAGCACGGTGGCTCCCAGGCCTTCGGTCACGCGGTTCAGACGAACGAGCGGCGTGTTGCCGAACGCGGTCGTGATGTCGGAGTGGATGCCGGGCATGAGGAGCCTTCCTGTGCGGGATCGCTGCCGGACCAGCCTAAGGGAGAGGGGAGTCGACGGCGCCTATGTGACAGGCGCGTGCACTCTACGCTGGAAGGCATGTCCGACACCTCTCTGGCGGCGCACGTCCGTGCCGCAGCCCAGCGCCTGACCGACGCCGGCGTCCCGGATCCTCTGGTCGACGCCGAACTGCTCGCAGGTCATGTCCTCGGCCGTCGACGTGGCGAGGTGCAGGCCGGCATCGTCCGCGGAGACGGCCTCGACGACGAGCGGGCGGCGGCGCTGGATGCTCTGGTGACCCGCCGTGCCGCACGCGAGCCGTTGCAGCACATCACGGGCTCGGCACCCTTCCGCCACCTCGAACTGGCCGTCGGCCCCGGTGTCTTCGTGCCGCGTCCGGAGACGGAGACCGTCGTGCAGTACGCGATCGATGCGCTGCTGAACTCCCCGGAGTCGGCACCGATCGGCGTCGACCTCGGGACCGGGAGCGGCGCGATCGCGCTGGCGATGGCGACCGAGGTGCCGCATGCGCGGATCTTCGCTGCGGAGCTCTCCGAGGATGCGCAGGAGTGGGCGCGGCGCAACGTCGCGGGGGTCGAGAATCTGACGCTCGTGCTCTCCGATCTGAGCGAGGCCTTCCTCGAGTTGGACGGCACGGCGACGGTCGTGATCTCGAATCCGCCGTACGTCCCCGATGAGGCGATCCCGCGCGACCCCGAGGTGCGGCTCTTCGATCCCGCGCTGGCGCTCTACGGGGGACAGGACGGCCTCGATGTGGTGCGGGCGCTCAGCTCCCGCGCGCTGCGTCTGCTGCATCCCGGGGGACTTCTGGTCATCGAGCACGGAGAGCTGCAGGGGGAGTCGATCCGCGACATCCTGGCTGCGGACGGATGGCGAGCGACGGCGACGCATCGCGATCTCACCCTGCGCGACCGCACCACCACGGCGCTCAGGCCCTGATCAGCAGCCTCCGAGCATCCGACATAGCCGCGACGCATAGAATCGAACCGTCATGTCCACCATCTTCGACTGCCGCGACGAATCGCAGCTGCTCGCCGGCATGCGCCATGCGCGCCAGGCGATCGGCCGTGGCGACCTCATCGTGATGCCCACCGATACCGTCTACGGCGTCGCTGCCGACGCCTTCTCGCCGGCCGCCGTGCAGCGGCTCCTCGATGCGAAGGGGAGGGGTCGCGATCAGCCGCCGCCCGTTCTCATCGGCACGAAGGAGACGCTCGCCGCCCTCGCCGAGTCCGTGCCGGAACCGGTCGAGCGGCTGGTGGAGGCGTTCTGGCCCGGTGGGCTCACGATCGTGCTCCCCGCACAGCCCTCGCTGGTGTGGGACCTCGGCGAGACCCAGGGGACCGTCGCCGTCCGCATGCCGGAAGGCCGCGTGGCGTTGGAGCTCCTGGCCGAGACCGGACCGCTCGCGGTGTCCAGCGCGAACCTCACCGGACGGGCGGCGGCGATCTCGGCGCTCGATGCGGAGAAGATGCTGGGTGACAGTGTCGCCGTGTACCTCGCCGATGGACTGAGCAAGGACGGCATCGCCTCCACGATCGTCGATGCCACCTCCCTTGTGCGCCGGGGTGGGGATGCAGATGCCGGAACGGTGCGCATCCTCCGCGACGGTGCGGTGACGCGTGAACAGCTGCACGACGTGCTGGGCGACCTCCTCGAGCCGGAGGAGCAGCACGAGGGGCACGAGCACGCGGAGGAGCAGCAGGACGCGGATTCGTGAAGCAGTATCTCGCCACGGTCATCCTCACGGCAGCGATCACCTTCGCGCTGACCTGGGCGGTCTGGCGACTGAGCCTTCGCTTCAAGCTGTATCCCGGCATCCGTGAGCGTGATGTGCACACCACGCCCACGCCGCGACTCGGCGGTGTGGCGATCTTCCTCGGCATCGCGGCCGCTTTCGGGTTCTCCGCCATCAACCCGTTCTTCCAGAGCATCTGGATCCCGCCGCAGACGATGTGGTCGATCCTCGGCGCTTCGCTGCTGATCGCGATCATCGGGGTCGTGGACGACCTCTGGGACATCGACTGGATGATCAAGCTCGGTGCGCAGTTCCTGGCCGCCGGCCTCATCACGGTCGGCGGGGGGCTGCAGATCCTGTCCCTGCCCTTCGGCGATCTCATCGTGGTCTCGAGCTGGCTGAGCATCACGATCACGATGTTCGCGATCGTCATCGTCATGAACGCGGTGAACTTCATCGATGGGCTCGACGGCCTCGTCGCGGGCGTGTGCCTCATCTCCAACGGTGTCTTCTTCGCCTACTCGTACATCTTCACGCGTGACTCCGGCGCCTCCAGCTACTTCAACCTGTCGACCTTCCTCGCCGCCGTGCTGATCGGTGCCTGCCTGGGCTTCCTCCCGCTGAACTGGAGCCCGGCGAAGCTCTTCATGGGCGACTCCGGTGCTCTGGTGATCGGGCTGCTGATGGCGACCTCGGCGATCGCCATCACCGGGCAGATGGACCCGTCCGCCTTGGACCCCGAGCGTCTCGGACGTTCGCAGCTCGTCGGTGCCTTCCTGCCGATCCTGCTGCCCCTGCTCGTCGTCCTGCTGCCGCTGCTCGATTTCGGGCTCGCGGTGCTCCGTCGCATGAGTGCGGGGCGTTCGCCGTTCTCGCCCGATCGCAAGCATCTGCATCACCGGATGCTCGACCTCGGGCACCGTGACCGCGACGCGGTCCTCATCTTCTACGCGTGGACGGCCGTCATCTCGATCGCCGTCCTCCTGATGTACGTCGGTGCGCGGGAGGACTGGCCGGGACAGTACCTCCCGGGCGTCGGCTTCGGCATCGTGGGCATCGCCGCCTGCCTCGTCGTCACCCTGAGCCCCACCCGCCGCAGGAAGAACCCCGCGGCCGCCGAAACCGACCCGACACCCGTGGAGTCCTGATGAGCCCGAGCCCCGTTTCCAGCACGCCGATCCTCCGGCGCACACTCATCGCATCGGGCGTGGCCACGGCCGTGCTCGCGATCATCGCCGGTGGCGTCGGCTACCTCGTGGCCCAGGGGGAGGGGCTGGTCAGCGGACTGTTGGGCGTGTTGCTCGCCGCACTCTTCCTGGCCATCACCGGGATCAGCATCCTCATCGCCAACCGCTGGTACGGCGATCCGATCTACGTGCAGCTCTTCTTCGCCATCGTCCTCGGGGGGTGGCTGCTGAAGCTGGGTCTGTTCGTGGTGGCGATGATCCTTCTCGCGGGGCAGCCGTGGCTGCACCCGATGGTGTTCTTCCTCTCGATCGTCGCCGGCGTGCTGATGTCGCTCGCGATCGACGTCATCGTCCTCACCCGCATGCGGTTGCCGAACGTAAGCGACATATCGCTTCCGACGGAGGTGCCGGAGGACCGTGCCCCCGGAAGGGCCAACGACATCGGAGAAGGGCCCGTCGACGAGGCCCCACGGTCTTAGGGTCCCCTCAGATTCTGATACTGTTGAACCGTGCCCGCCGCTCGCCCGCGAGCGCTTGCGCTGTGTAGCACACCGACCATCGTCGCCCCGGTTTAGACCGGTGCCCCGAAGCTGGAGCCCGCGCTGTTTAATCTTGCTGCGACCCTGACCCCCCGACTTGCCTCCGACGGTGAGTTCCACGGCCCTTCGATCGACGATTTCTTCCCGGAGATCCTCTTCCACGTCGGCCCCGTCCCCGTGAACCGGATCCACCTGGTCCAGTTGCTCGCGGTGATCGCCGTGGTGCTGATCCTCTGGCTCGGAACCCGCCGCATGAAGGTCGTCCCCGGACGCTTCCAGAGCCTGGTGGAGATGGGGCTCGGCTTCGTCCGCACCAACGTCGCCCACGACATGCTCGGGCGCAAGGACGGCGATCGGTTCCTGCCGATCCTCACCACGATCTTCTTCATGGTGCTGTTCATGAACATCACGGGAATCATCCCGTTCCTGAACATGCCGGGCACCGCGATCATCGCGGTTCCGCTCACGCTCGCGGTGGTCAGCTATGTGACCTTCATCTACGCCGGCATCAAGCGCCACGGCTTCAAGTTCTTCAAGAACTCCCTGTTCCCGCAGGGTGTGCCGGTCGCCGCCATGCCGATCGTCGCGGTCATCGAACTCATCTCGACGTTCATCCTCCGCCCCGTCACGCTGACCCTGCGTCTTCTCATGAACCTCGTCGTGGGGCACATGATCCTGGTCCTCGCGTTCTCCGCGACCCAGTTCTTCTTCTTCACCGCAGGCGGCGGCTGGGCCGCGCTCGGTGTCGGAACCCTCGCCTTCGGCGGCGCCTTCACTCTCTTCGAGATTCTGGTCGCCGTCCTCCAGGCATACGTCTTCACCGTCCTCACCGCGGTCTACATCCAGCTCGCGGTCGCAGAAGAGCACTGAGCGGGCAGGCATCAGCCTTCCCACCCAACGAAAGGAAAAACCCGTGGACGCTACTACGGTTCTCGCTGAAATCAACGGTCACCTCGGAGCGGTCGGCTACGGCCTCGCAGCCATCGGCCCGGCCATCGGCGTCGGCATCGTCGTCGGCAAGACCATCGAGGGTGTCGCCCGTCAGCCCGAGCTGGCCGGTCGTCTCCAGGTCCTCATGTGGATCGGTATCGCCTTCACCGAGGCGCTTGCGTTCGTCGGCATCGCCGTCGCATTCATCCCCTTCCCGTAATCCTCACCGACTTCTGAAGGAGACAGGATGCTGAACGCTCTTGTCACGAACCTCGCAGCAGAGGGTGAGCCGAACAACCCTCTCATCCCTGCGTGGTACGACATCATCTGGTCGGGCCTCTGGTTCATCGTCATCCTCTTCGTCGTCTGGAAGTTCGCGCTTCCGCGTCTGACGGCGATGCTCGACAAGCGGTCCGCCGCGATCGAGGGAAACATCGCGAAGGCCGACGAGGCTCAGAAGCAGGCTGAAGCTGCGCTCGAGGAGTACACGCGTCAGCTCGCTGAGGCGCGCACCGAGGCCGGCGAGATCCGTGAGGCCGCCCGTGAGGACGGCAAGAAGATCGTCGCCGAGGCGAAGGAAGCTGCGGCTTCCGAGGCCGCTCGCATCACCGCCACCGCGCACACGCAGATCGAGGCCGAGCGGCAGACCGCTCTCGTCTCGCTCCGCAGCGAGGTCGGAACGCTCGCCATCGACCTCGCCGGTGGCGTGGTCGGTGAGACGCTCTCCGACGATGCACGTGCGACGGCCGTCGTCGACCGCTTCCTCGCCGAGCTCGAGTCATCCGAGAAGGCGGCTCAGTAATGGGCAGCGCGACCACTCAGGCACTCGCGGCATCCATCAAGACGCTTGCCGCAGCGAAGGACCTCTCTCTCGACACCGCACGGGAGCTGCTGGCTGCCGCGCGTGCCGTGAGCGAGTCGTCCCAGCTGAGCGGCGCGCTTGCTGACCCTTCCGCTCCCGCCGTGGCACGACAGAACGTCGTCACCGCGGTGTTCGGCGGGTTCTCCGCAGGTGCTCAGGACGTTCTGAAGACCGTCGTCGCTGAGCGCTGGTCGAACGCGGGTGAGCTCGTCGACGGTATCGAGGAGCTCGCGATCCGCGCGGCAGCGATCGCGGAGCCGGGCGTCGACATCGAGGGGGAGCTGTTCGGCTTCTCCCGGGTGATCGCCGCCAACCCTGAGCTCGAGCTCGCTCTGGGCAGCCGCGTCGGCGGAGAAGATGCCAAGAGCGCGCTCATCGAGCGCCTCCTGGCCGAGGGCTCCACGAGCGCCGCCTCGACGCTGATCATCACCTCGTTCGTGCGCGAGCCGCGCGGACGCCGGATCCGGCGACTGCTGAACCGGGCGATGAGCATCGTCTCGAGTCAGCGCGGTCGCGTGGTCGCCACGGTGCACACCGCGGCACCTCTCAGCGACGCGCAGCGCACCCGTCTCAGCGACTCGCTCTCGCGTCGCTATGACGGTCAGGTCTCGCTCAACGTCGTCATCGTCCCTGCCGTCGTCGGAGGTCTGCGTGTGCAGATCGCCGATGACGTCATCGACGGCAGCATCTCCGCACGACTCGCCGACCTTCGCCAGAAGCTCGCGGGCTAACACGACTTCGCGCGGGGAACCGCGCACCCAGATACAAAGGGAAGACAATGGCAGAACTATCGATCAGCCCCGACGTCATCCGTGACGCGCTGAAGGACTTCGCCGCCGCATACGAGCCCTCCGGGGCCGGGGCGACCGAGGTCGGCACCGTCATCGACGCCGCAGACGGCATCGCGCACGTCGAGGGACTGCCCGGCGTCATGGCGAACGAGCTCGTCATCTTCGCGGACGGCACCAAGGGCCTCGCGCAGAGCCTCAACGAGCACGAGATCGGTGTCGTCGTCCTCGGCGAGTTCACCGGTGTCGAAGCCGGACAGGAAGTCACCCGCACCGGCGAGGTCCTCTCGGTTCCGGTCGGCGACGGCTACCTGGGTCGTGTGGTCGACCCGCTCGGCAACCCGATCGACGGCCTCGGCGCCATCGAGACCGAGGGCGTCCGCGCCCTCGAGCTCCAGGCCCCGGGCGTCATGCAGCGCAAGTCGGTGCACGAGCCGATGCAGACCGGCATCAAGGCCATCGACGCGATGATCCCCGTCGGCCGTGGTCAGCGTCAGCTCATCATCGGCGACCGCCAGACCGGCAAGACGGCGATCGCGATCGACACGATCATCAACCAGAAGGCCAACTGGGAGTCGGGCGACGTCAGCAAGCAGGTTCGCTGCATCTACGTCGCCATCGGCCAGAAGGGTTCGACCATCGCTTCGGTGAAGGGCGCGCTCGAAGAGGCCGGCGCGCTGGAGTACACCACGATCGTGGCCGCTCCGGCTTCCGACCCCGCGGGCTTCAAGTACCTCGCGCCCTACACCGGTTCGGCCATCGGCCAGCACTGGATGTACGGCGGCAAGCACGTGCTGATCATCTTCGATGACCTGTCCAAGCAGGCCGAGGCCTACCGAGCCGTCTCCCTCCTCCTCCGCCGCCCGCCGGGCCGCGAGGCATACCCCGGTGACGTGTTCTACCTGCACTCCCGTCTGCTCGAGCGTTGCGCGAAGCTCTCCGACGAGCTCGGTGCCGGTTCCATGACGGGTCTCCCGATCATCGAGACCAAGGCGAACGACGTCTCCGCGTACATCCCCACCAACGTGATCTCCATCACGGACGGCCAGATCTTCCTCCAGTCCGACCTCTTCAACGCCAACCAGCGTCCGGCGGTCGACGTGGGTATCTCGGTCTCGCGAGTCGGTGGTGACGCGCAGGTCAAGTCGATCAAGAAGGTTTCGGGAACGTTGAAGCTGGAGCTCGCGCAGTACCGCTCCCTCGAGGCGTTCGCGATGTTCGCGTCCGACCTCGACGCGGCTTCGCGTCGTCAGCTCTCCCGCGGTGCGCGTCTGACCGAGCTGCTCAAGCAGCCGCAGTACTCGCCGTACCCCGTCGAAGAGCAGGTCGTCTCGATCTGGGCCGGTACCAACGGCAAGCTCGACACGATCGAGGTCGAAGACGTCCTGCGCTTCGAACGCGAACTCCTGGATTACCTGCGTCGCAACACCAAGGTCCTCGACACTCTGCGCGACACGAACGTCCTCGATGACGCCACGGTCGCCGAGCTCGAGAAGCAGACGGATGCCTTCGTCCTGGAATTCCAGGGTGGCAAGGGCCACGCCATCGGCGCCCCCGGTCACGAGGAGTACGCTGCGGCTGAGGCTGAGGACGTCAACCAGGAGAAGATCGTCAAGGGTCGTCGCGCGTAATCGCGTGAGGTACTGACATATGGGCGCTCAACTCAGGGTCTACAAGCAGAAGATCTCTTCTGCTCAGACGACCAAGAAGATCACGAAGGCGATGGAACTCATCGCGGCTTCGCGCATCCAGAAGGCGATGGCACGCGTCAAGGCGTCCACCCCCTTCGCGCGAGCCGTGACGAGGGCCGTATCGGCCGTCGCGACGCACTCGAACGTGGATCACCCGCTGACCCGCGAGTCCGAGAACATCACCCGCTCCGCGGTCGTGATCTTCTCCTCGGACCGCGGTCTCGCCGGAGCCTTCAACTCGCAGATCCTCCGTGAGGGTCTCGAGGTCGCGGAGCTCCTGCGCGAGCAGGGCAAGGAGCCGGTCTTCTACCTCATCGGACGCAAGGCGGTCGGATACTTCCAGTTCCGTCGCCTCGCGGCCGCTGCGGAGTGGACCGGTGACACCGACACCCCGTCGTTCCACACCGCCGAGGAGATCTCCGCCTCGCTGCTCGAAGCCTTCGCCCGCGGGGGACAGGACGGCGGCGTCGACGAGATCCACCTCGTGTACAACCGTTTCGTCAGCATGATGACGCAGTCGCCGGAGTCCGTGCGTCTGCTCCCGCTGGAGATCACGGAAGCCGATGAGTCGGAGGCGGGCAACACCGTTTACCCGCTGTACGAGTTCGAGCCGGATGCCGAGACCGTCCTCGACGCCATCCTGCCGGTGTACATCCAGAGCCGCGTCTTCAACGCACTTCTCCAGTCGTCCGCCGCGAAGCAGGCAGCGACGCAGAAGGCGATGAAGTCGGCCAGCGACAACGCCGACAAGCTCATCACCGACTACACCCGTCTGCGCAACAATGCGCGCCAGGCGGAGATCACGCAGCAGATCGCGGAGATCGTCGGCGGCGCCGACGCCCTCTCGAGCAAATAGACCATCAGGAAAGAGACGAAAATGACCCTCACCGCTCCGGCTGACCAGCCGGCGACCGCGGTCGTCGGGCGCGTCGCACGCGTCAACGGTCCGGTTGTCGACATCGAGTTCCCGCACGACTCGATCCCCGACATCTACAACGCCCTGAAGACGACGATCGAGATGGGCGAAGAGTCCACCGAGATCACGCTCGAGGTCGCTCAGCACCTCGGCGACGACCTCGTCCGCGCCATCGCCCTGAACCCGACCGACGGTATCGTCCGCGGTCAGGAGGTTCGCGACACCGGTGAGGCCATCTCGGTTCCCGTCGGTGACGTGACCAAGGGCAAGGTCTTCAACGTCATCGGCGAGGTGCTGAACCTCGAGCCCGGCGAGACCTTCGAGGTCACCGAGCGCTGGCCCATCCACCGCAAGGCTCCGAACTTCGACCAGCTCGAGTCCAAGACTCAGATGTTCGAGACCGGCATCAAGTCGATCGACCTCCTCACGCCGTATGTGCTCGGTGGAAAGATCGGCCTGTTCGGTGGTGCCGGTGTCGGCAAGACCGTGCTCATCCAGGAGATGATCCAGCGCGTCGCCCAGGACCACGGTGGTGTGTCGGTGTTCGCCGGTGTCGGTGAGCGTACCCGTGAGGGTAACGACCTGATCCACGAGATGGAGGAGGCGGGCGTCTTCGACAAGACCGCCCTCGTCTTCGGCCAGATGGACGAGCCGCCGGGGACGCGTCTGCGCGTCGCGCTGTCGGCTCTGACGATGGCGGAGTACTTCCGTGACGTGCAGAAGCAGGACGTGCTGCTCTTCATCGACAACATCTTCCGCTTCACGCAGGCCGGTTCCGAGGTCTCGACGCTGCTGGGCCGCATGCCCTCGGCCGTGGGTTACCAGCCGAACCTCGCCGATGAGATGGGTGTGCTCCAGGAGCGCATCACCTCGACGCGTGGTCACTCGATCACCTCGCTGCAGGCGATCTACGTGCCGGCCGATGACTACACCGACCCGGCTCCGGCGACCACCTTCGCCCACCTCGACGCCACCACCGAGCTGTCTCGTGAGATCGCCTCGAAGGGTCTGTACCCCGCCATCGACCCGCTGACCTCGACGTCGCGCATCATGGACCCCCGCTACTTGGGCGAGGACCACTACCGCGTCGCGACGACCGTCAAGCAGATCCTCCAGAAGAACAAGGAGCTGCAGGAGATCATCGCGATCCTCGGTGTCGACGAGCTCTCCGAGGAAGACAAGATCGTCGTGTCGCGCGCACGTCGTATCCAGCAGTTCCTCTCGCAGAACACCTACATGGCCAAGAAGTTCACGGGTGTCGAGGGTTCGACCGTCCCGCTCAAGGAGACCATCGAGTCGTTCGATGCGATCACCCGTGGTGACTTCGACCACGTCGCCGAGCAGGCCTTCTTCAACGTCGGTGGTATCTCCGACGTCGAAGAGCAGTGGGCGAAGATCCAGAAGGAGAACGGCTGACCATGGCGCTGCATGTCAGCCTCGTCTCCGCGGATGCGGAGGTCTGGACGGGAGAGGCGAGCCTCGTGGTCGCCAAGACCGTCGAGGGTGAGATCGGCTTCATGAGCGGCCACGAGCCGGTGCTGGCCATCCTCGCCGAGGGGCAGGTTCGCATCACGCAGTCGGATGGCACCAAGGTGCTGGCCAACGCGCAGGACGGCTTTCTCTCGATGGAGGGCGACACCCTGACGATCGTGGCCGGCAACGCGGCTCTCATCGCCTAGCTTTCTCCTTTCGACGCGTCCGCCTCGGTACCCGCTCGGGTCCCGAGGCGGACGCGTCTGCATCCACCGAGGTTTCATGAAGATCCTGCTCCCTCCGTCCGAGACGAAGCGAGAGGGGGGCGTCGACGTCCCGCTCGACCTGCCCTCGTTGGCCCTGCCCGGTCTGGCCCCGCACCGCGCCGCCGTGCTGGATGCGCTCGTCGATCTCGCAGCCGACGAGCAGGAGTCGCGGCGTGTGCTGAAGCTGAGTGAGCGTCAGGCCGGTGATGTCGCCCACAACCGGCGACTGCGGACGGCACCGACGATGCCCGCCGTCGACCGGTACACGGGCGTCCTGTTCGACGCGCTCGACGCCCCGTCTCTCCCGACGGCGTCCCGCCGGTGGTTGGGCGACCATGTCTGGATCCACAGCGCACCGTTCGGTCCGGTCGGCGCCCTCGATCCGATACCGACCTATCGTCTCGCTGCGGGAACCTCGCTCCCCGGACTTCCCGCGCTGCGGCGCCATTGGGCCGATGCGACCTCTGCGGCGTTCGTGGATACCGCTCCGTCGTTCGTGCTCGATCTTCGCAGCGAGGCGTATGTCGCTCTGGGGCCGGTTCCGGACAGCGTGCCGTCGGCGTACGTGCGGGTCGTGACCGAGCACGGCAGGGCATTGAACCACTTCAACAAGAAGTCGAAGGGGCTGCTCGTCCGCGCCCTCGCCGAGGATCGGCCCCGAAGCTCCTCTCTTCGTGGCTTCCGCACGTGGGCGCAGTCGCGGGGGATCACGCTCCGCGACACCGATCATCGGGGCACCATCGAACTCGTCGTCGCGGAGTAGCGGGCGCTTTCGGGCGCTGACGCGCTTCCGCAGACCTCGTTGCCCGGGGATCGCGCGCACCGCTAGTGTGGTGTCGCGGCGTCAATCGCGTCCGTACATTCAGATCCGGAGGGGATCATGGACTCCTATTACGACTCGGGATACCTCGCCGTAGTTTTCGGCATCGTCATCTTCAGCGTCATCATCGGTCTTGCCGGGTACGTGCTGGGCTCTCTCTTCTTGATGAAGATCTTCGACAAAGCAGGTGTCGAGGGCAAGTGGCGTGCGTGGGTGCCCGTCTACAACGCGATGATCTTCTTCAAGCTCGGTGACCTGAGCCCGTGGCTCGTCCTCTACGGAATCGCTGGTGCCGCGCTGCTCAGCTGGATCGGCATCGGCTACGCGTTCTCGCTCGCTCTCGGAGTCTTCTCCGCGATCGCGGCCTGGCGCATCGGCCTCAAGCTTCAGAAGGACGCCGTCTGGGTCGTCCTCTACGTGTTCCTGAGCATCGTGTGGCTCGGTATCAACGCGTTCGACAAGTCTCGCTGGAACCCGAACATCCAGCCGGCATCGTGGGCTTCGAACGGCTTCCTCGGCGACCGGACGGTCTGGAACGGCGTGCCCGTCCAGCCGGCCGCTGCAGCCCCGCAGCCTGGCTACGGTGCGCCGCAGGGATACGCTCCGCCCGCGCAGCCGGGCTATGCGCCGCCGGCCCAGCCCGGGTACGCACCGCCGGCAGGCCCT
>NZ_JRKC01000109.1:0-12945 GCF_000800925.1 Microbacterium sp. ZOR0019
TGGGGAGGAGAGGGGGGAGGGGGAGGGGGGCTAGGCGTCGAGGCGGCGGGGGCCTGAGCCCTGGGTGCCGAGCGCGTCGTCGGGGTTGAGCAGGCCGCAGGCCTTCATCGACAGGCAGCCGCAGCCGATGCATCCGGTGAGTTCGCGTTCGAGGCGCTCGATGCCCTCGCGGCGCTTCTCGAGTTCGCGCTTCCAACGTCGGGATGCCCGCTGCCAGTCGGCGTGGCTCGGGGTCTCGGTCAGCGGCACGTCGGCGAAGGCCGCCTGCACGTCGGACAGCGGGATGCCGAGGCGCTTGGCGACCGTGATCAGGGAGACGCGGCGCAGCATGTGCCGGGCGTAGCGGCGCTGGTTGCCGGGGGTGCGGGTGGACGCGATGAGCCCGAGCGTCTCGTAGAAGTGCAGGGCGGACGCGGCGACTCCGGTGCGTCGGGTCATCTCGCCGATCGTCAGCGGTTCGTCGGGTGCGTGCGGGCTCATCCGGGCCTCCTCGATTTGACCTCAAGTGTACTTGAGGTTTTACGGTGGACAGCGTGACCCGAGAGAAGACCCCCCGATGACCTATGTCATCGCCCTGCCGTGCGTCGATGTGAAGGACAAGGCCTGCATCGATGAGTGTCCCGTCGACTGCATCTACGAGGGTGAGCGCTCGCTCTACATCCATCCGGACGAATGCGTCGACTGCGGTGCCTGCGAGCCGGTGTGCCCGGTCGAGGCGATCTTCTACGAAGACGATCTCCCCGAGGAGTGGCAGGACTACTACAAGGCCAACGTCGAGTTCTTCGACGAGATCGGCTCCCCCGGAGGCGCCGCGAAGACGGGCATGCTCGCGTTCGACCACCCGGTCATCGCCGCGCTGGCTCCCCAGGGGGAACACGCATGACGGTCGCCGAACCCCGGATCGCCATCGTCGGAGCGGGCCCCGCGGGCATCTACGCCGCCGACATCCTGCTCGATCGTGTGCCGACCGCGTCGATCGACCTCTTCGAGAAGCTCCCGGCACCGTACGGTCTCGTCCGCTACGGCGTCGCCCCCGATCACCCGCGGATCCGCAAGATCACGGATGCGCTGCACGAGGTGCTCGTCCACCCGCGCATCCGCCTGCGCTGCAACGTCGACGTCGGGGGTGACATCGGGATCGATGAGCTGCGTGCGGCATACGACGGGGTGATCGTGGCGACGGGGGCCGACCTCGACGTCCGCCTCGACATCCCCGGTATCGACCTTCCCGGCTCTTTCGGTGCCGCGGACTTCGTCGCGTGGTACGACGGGCACCCCGATGCCCCGCGCACCTGGCCGCTCGCCGCCGAGTCGGTCGCGGTGCTCGGTGCGGGCAACGTCGCGCTCGACGTGACGCGGATCCTCGCCACGCACGCCTCCGCGCTGACGCACACCGACACCCCGGATGCCGTGCTCGACCAGCTCGGCGCCAGCCCCCTGCGGGATGTGCACCTGTTCGCGCGTCGGGGGCCGGCCGACGTGCGCTTCTCGCCGCTGGAACTGCGCGAGCTCGCCGAGCAGGATGACGTCGATGTGATCGTCGATCCGGACGAACTCGCACTCGACGCGCATGCCGAGCGGATGATCGCGCAGTTCTCGCAGCGCCGCATCATCGTGCGCACCCTGACCGAGTGGGCCGCGCTCGATCCGGCCGGCCGCACCGCCGCTCGCCGCATCCACCTGCACCTGCGGCAGCGACCCGTCCGTCTGCTGGGCACCGGACGAGTCACCGGCATCGAGATGGAGCGGACCGCGTCGGATGAGCTGGGCCGCATGGTGGGCACCGGCGAACTGCGGCGTTATGACGTCGGGGCGGTCTACCGCGCTGTGGGTTACCGCTCGACGCCCGTGGCCGGGGTGCCCTTCGACGACGAGCTCGGGGTCGTGCCGCACGCCGAGGGGCGCGTCCTGGACGCAGCCGGCGAGCCGATCCCGCGCCTGTACGCGACGGGGTGGATCAAGCGCGGACCGGTCGGGCTCATCGGCTCGACGAAATCGGATGCCGCGCAGACCGTGCGGCATCTCGTCGAGGATCTCGAGGCCGCCGAGGAGGTCGTGCGCGGAGATGACCCGATCGCCCACCTCGGGCACGCCGTCGACTTCGACGGATGGCTGCGCATCGACGCGGCGGAGCGCAGCGCCGGAGCCGACCGCGGTCGCGAGCGGACCAAACTCGTCGAGCGCGAGGAGATGCTGAGGCATGCGAAGCAGGAGCAGATGACGGAGGCCGGACGATGACCGCGACACCCATACCCACACCGGTCGGGGACCGGCTCAAGGACGCTTTCCGTACGCACCCCGCGGGCGTCGCGATCATCACGGCGTCCACGCCGGCCGGTCCGGTCGGCCTCACGGCGTCGAGCGTCGCCTCGGTGGCCGTCGACCCTGCGGCGATCGTGTTCTCCGTCACCAGGGCGACCGGGTCGGCCGGGGCGATCCTCGGTGCGGACACTTTCGTCGTGCATCTCATCGACGACGAGCACTCCGCCCTCGCGCAGAGCTTCGCCGTCAGCGGCTCCGAACGCTTCACCGCGGAACAGGGCTGGTCGGAGCTCGACACCGGAGAACCGTACCTCGCCTCCGCGCGCGCCGCCCTGCGCTGCCGTGCACTGCAGACCGTGGCCGTCGGTTCGTCGACGGTGGTGATCGCCGAGGTGCTCGACGTCATCGCCGGACCGCAGGGGCGTCCGCTCGTGTACCTCGACCGTCGCTTCCACGCTCTCCCGCACGACCCCCACCACTGAAAGGAAGATGCCATGTCCGCTCTCTACACGCTCCCCGAGCTGCCCTACGACTACGCAGCGCTCGAGCCGCACATCTCGGGCAAGATCATGGAGCTGCACCACTCCAAGCACCACCAGGCGTATGTCACGGGTGCGAACACCGCCCTCGAGCAGTTCGCCGCCGCCCGCGACGCGGGTGACCTCGCGAACGTGAACAAGCTCGAGAAGGACCTCGCGTTCAACCTCGGCGGCCACATCAACCACTCGGTGTTCTGGCGGAATATGTCGCCCGAGGGCGGCGGCGCTCCGGAAGGCGAGCTGGAGGCGGCGCTCGTGGATGCGTTCGGGTCGATCGACGCGTTCCGCGCGCACTTCACCGCGACGGCACTCGGGGTGCAGGGCTCGGGATGGGCGGTGCTCGCGTGGGACAGCGTGGGTGCGCGTCCGGTCATCTTCCAGCTGTTCGACCAGCAGGGCAACGCGCCGCTCGGTGTGACCCCGCTGCTGCAGCTCGACGTGTGGGAGCACGCCTACTACCTCGACTACCTCAACGTGCGCGCGGACTACGTGAAGGCGTTCTGGAACCTCGTGAACTGGCCCGACGTGCAGCGCCGCTTCGAAGCCGCCCGCACCGCGACCGCGGGCCTCGTCGTCCCGCGCTGACCGTCGTCAGCCGCGGTTCACGCGAGGGAGAGGAAGAGCTTCTCCAGTTCGGCCATCGACACCCCATCGGTGTCGGTGGCCGAATCCGTCTCCGATGCCGGGTCGGTCAGGCAGTCCTGCATGGCGGAGGCGATGATCTGGAATCCGGCCTTGTCGAGCGCGGAGGTGACGGCGGCGAGCTGGGTGACGACCGCGCGGCAGTCGCTCCCGCGTTCGACGGCGGCGATCACGGCGCCGAGCTGTCCTTGGGCGCGCTTGAGGCGGTTGGCGATCTTGCGCTGGGTCTCGGCATCTGCGGATGACATCGGTCGCTCCCTGAGTGTCGGCTGGACTTGCCACTATACCCCCTGGGGTATGCTGAACCCTAAAGATACCCACGGGGGTATCGGTGAGGAGTCGAGAACCATGTGCCGAGCAGTCCGTTGCAAGACCTGCGGGAAGACGACCTGGGCGGGGTGCGGCGAGCACGTCGCCGATGTGCGGCGAACGGTTCCCGCAGCGCAGTGGTGCTCCGGGCATCCGAAGGAGCAGACGCAGGGCGGCTTCTTCTCGCGGATGTTCCAGCGATGACCGCGACCGAAGCGCGCACCGTCGTGGTCGTGGGTGGAGTCGCCGGAGGGATGTCCGCCGCCGCACGTCTGCGCCGACTCGATGAGCACGCGCAGATCGTGGTGTTCGAACGCGGACCCGAGGTCTCGTACGCGAACTGCGGGCTGCCCTACTACGTCGGCGGCGTGATCGCGGAGCGGGAGTCGCTGCTCCTGCAGACGCCCGCCTCGCTGCGCAGCCGCTTCGGACTCGACGTCCGGGTGCGTCACGACGTCGTGCGCATCGACACCGCGCAGAAGCTCGTCGAGGTCGAAGAGCTCGACTCGGGACGACGCTTCACGCAGAGCTACGACAGTCTGATCCTCGCCACGGGGGCACGCCCGCGCCGGGACGAACCGGTCTCCGACATCCCCGTCCGCTCCCTGCGGACGGTCGACGACGCCGATGCGATCGATGCCGCACTCGTGCGACCGGGGCTTCCGGTGGTCGTCGTCGGCGGTGGCTACACGGGCCTGGAAGCGGTCGAGAACCTCGTGGCGCGGGGCGCATCTGTGACCCTCGTGCAGCGTGGGTCACAGCTGCTCTCCCCCCTCGATGCGGAGATGGCCGCCCCGATCGCCGCGGAGGTCCGTGCACACGGCGTCGATGTGCGCCTCGGGGTCGAGGTCGTTCGCGCCGATTCCGGATACGTCACGCTCAGTGACGGCACGTCCATCGCCGCGGAACTCATGATCGACGCGTCCGGGGTGGTGCCGGAGACGACGTTGGCGGAGCGCGCGGGCATCCGGATCGGCGAGACCGGCGGCATCGACGTCGACGCGCAGTGCCGCACGAGCGCGCCCGACGTGTTCGCCGTGGGAGACGGCGTCGAGAAGGCCGAGCTCGTGGGCGGGGGCACGGCTCTCGTCACGATGGCCGGGCTCGCGAACCGTCACGGGCGCATGGTGGCCGACCTCCTCGCGGGAAGGTCAGAGACGGTGCGACCCGCGCTCGGCACCGGGATCGTCCGCGTGTTCGGGGTCGCCGCAGGGAAGACGGGCTGGAGCGAACGGCAGCTCCGAGCGGCGGGGCGCGAGTTCTACGCCGTGCACGTGCATCCCGGATCCCACGCCGGGTACTACCCCGGTGCGGAGACCCTGTCGATGAAGCTGCTCGCCGACCCGCGGTCCGACGCCATCCTCGGTGTGCAGGTCGTCGGCCGGGACGGCGTCGACAAGCGGATCGACGTGATCGCGACCGCCATGCATGCAGGGATGCCGGCCGCAGAACTCGCGCAGCTCGAACTCGCCTACGCACCTCAGTTCGGCTCGGCGAAGGATGCGGTGAACATCCTCGGCTACGTCGCGGAGAACACCCGGACCGGTACGACGCCGACGATCCAGTGGCATGAGCTCGACGCCGCGCAGCGCGCGGGGGCGGCACTGATCGACGTCCGCACGCCGACGGAGTTCGCCGCCGGTGCGATCCCCGGCGCCGTCAACGTGCCGCTCGATGAACTGCGGGATCGACTCGATGAGCTGCCCGACGGGGAGATCGTGGTGCACTGCCAGGTCGGACTGCGCGGACACATCGCCACGCGGATCCTCCGGCAGCACGGTGTGGACGCCCGCAACCTCGACGGCGGCTACCGCACCTGGCGCGACGCCGCCCTGCTCCGCGGTTAGGACGTGTCCCCTCACCGCCCCGGGGGTCTGGGACGCGTGTCACGAACCTCGGATGCTGCGTGGACTCGGATTCAGCCTGAGACGCGAGGTCGGTGCCAGCGGTCGCGAGTGGCGGCCGCTGCACGTGCGTTGGTGAGCGCGCGCACCAGGTCCTCTCGGTGTGCCACGAACGCAGCGGCTTGGCGTCGTACGAAGTCGAGTCCTCGGGGTGTCAGACGAACCGTTCGATCTGGGTGATTCCGATCGAGGAGGCCGAGCGCTCCCAGCCCATCCATGGCCTGCGAAACGGATGAGGGATCGAGACCGAGGTCTTGGGCGAGCTCTTCGGCAGGGGCTTCCGGGGCGGCCGCGGCAGCCCATGATGTGAACCGTTGCTGCCAGCCGCTGACGCCGAATTCCGCCTCGATGTCCAGAAAGTCCCGCACCACGGTTGAGCCGACGACCGCCAGCTCGTTGAGGG
The DNA here is from genome assembly GCF_000800925.1 of Microbacterium sp. ZOR0019. NCBI lineage: Bacteria > Bacillati > Actinomycetota > Actinomycetes > Micrococcales > Microbacteriaceae > Microbacterium > Microbacterium sp. ZOR0019. The sequence goes on from NZ_JRKC01000109.1 coordinate 6,060, forward strand.
AGGTCTCGAGCGACAGGACGGTGAATCCTCTCGCTGATCTGCGGGCGTCGGCGTCCTCGATGACCTGCGGTCCGCAGAACTCGTCTACGGCCGTGGCGGCACCGGCGAAGGCGACGGCCACCGAGCTGAGGTAGTCGTTCAAGGTTCGTCGTCCGCGTGCCGAGAGTGACACGCGTACCTGCCGCCGGTCGGTTGGATCGACGCGTCGGCTGACGAGCCCGAGCGCATGGAGGCGGGCGAGAGCGCGCGAAACGATGCTCCGATCGACGGCGAGGGCATTCGCGAGTGAGCTCGGCAGCAGCGAACTCTGATCCGACAGCGCGATGAAGATGCGCCACACGGTGTTGCTGCTGCCGAGCGACGCGACGGCTGGCGGCTCGACGCGCGAAAGATGTCGCGTGATTCGCGCGGAGAGGACCATGTCTCGGACCGTTCCCGGAGCAAGGTCGCGCCCAGCAGTCATCCCATAAGTCTAAGCGGCCGCGTCTCGGCTCACCGGGGCTCCGCGGCACTGATCGGCGTAGATCAGGACGAGCGCCACCCCGAACGGCGGGCTTCCCGTCGAATGCGCGCTTGTCCTGGATTCGACTGTGCTGACTTAGGCGATGCGGCGCCGTGCGACGAGCAGGAGCCCACCGGCGAGAACGGCGATCACAGCAGCGGGGATGAGCCCCCACGTCGCGTTCCCACCGGTGGCCGCCAGCGAGCCGTCACCACCACCTGAACCGGTCTCCCCGTCGTCGATGGGGTTCGGGCCGCCGGTGCCTTCACCGGGCTGCTCGAGCACGGTGACCGCGAACGATGCCGCCGCCTGGTTGCCATCTAGATCAGTGACATCGCAGGAAACGATGGTCGTCCCGATCGGGAACGTCGACCCGCTCGGCGGCAGGCAGTCCGGCGTCAACGCGCCGTCGACGGCGTCCTGCGCCGTCACCGCATAGGTCACGACCGCGCCGGCGCTGCTGGTCGCCGTCACGGTCATATCGGTTGGGGGGAAGATCGTCGGGTCGGTCTCGTCGATCACCACCACTTCTACCGTGGTCGTGTCACCCGCACCGTCTGGGTCCTCCGCGGACACCAGGATGTCCCAGACGTCGCCGACATCTGCGGGACCGGGGGTGAACGTGAACGTGCCGGTGCCGTCGCCGTTGTCTGTGAACGTCGCCCACGACGGCAGCGCGCCGGCGAACAGGGTGAGGGGGTCGCCGTCCGGATCGGTGGCCGCAACCGTCACTGATCCGGTCGTTCCGTCTGCGACGATCTGCGGTGGAACGTTCGTGATCACCGGAGCACGGTTCGTGTTCGTCACGGTGAGCGTGAAGATCTCGGTGTCGTCCAGGAAGCTGTCGGTGACCAGCATCGTGATCGGGTACGTGCCCGCGTCCGTGAACGACGGGGTCACCGTCACCGTGCCGGTGCCGTCACCGTTGTCCATGAAGGACGTGAATGGGGGCAGGCTCGACGGGAGGAACTGCAGGGAGTCCCCATCCGGGTCGATCGCCGATACCGGGATCGTCACACTGGCACCCTCGGCGACTGTCCGGCTACCGATCGCTGCGAGCACCGGCGGCCGGTTCGTCACGGCTACCGTGATCGTGAACGTCTCAGGATCATTCCCGCCACCGTTGAACACGGCCACCGTCGCCTGGTAGGTCCCCGCATCCGAGAACCCCGGCGCGAGACTCAGCGTCGCCGTCGAGTTCCCGTTGTCGGTCAGCGTCGCGAACGACGGGAGAGTCACACCGAGGAACGACACCACGTCACCATCGGGATCCGACCCCGTGAGCGTGACGTCCAACGTCGCCCCCTCCGCGACCGTCTGCGGTCCGATCGGGTCCAGCACCGGCGGCCGATCCGTGTTCACCACGGTGAGCGTGAACGTCTCACTGTCCGGTGTCGGAGCCCCGGACGCGATGACCGTGATGCTGTATGTCCCCGCGTCGGCGAACCCCGGGTTCACCGTGATCTGCCCCGACGTCGAGGCACCAGGAGCCCCCGGCGTGAATGCCGCAAAGCCGGGGAGACCCGAGGCGACCAAGGTGACGGCATCGCCATCCGCATCCGACGCGCTCAGCGGAATCGTCAGCGAGGCCCCCTCTGCCACCGTCTGCGGACCGATCGGCGCCAGCACCGGCGAGGTGACAACGAAGTCATTGACGGTCAGGGTTGCTCCCTGGTTCACGAACACGCCCGCGCTGGTCGCACGGATCGCCACACCGTGCGATCCGCTGTCCGAGAACCCCGGAGCGAAGCGAAGAAGGCCTGTCCCATCCCCGTTGTCGGTGAAGGTCGCGAACGACGGCAGCAGCAGTGCGGTCAGCGTGATCGGGTCGCCATCGGGGTCCGTCGCCGTCACGACGACGTCCTGGGTCGTACCCTCGTCCATCGGCGACAGAACGATCGGAGCGAGCGTCGGCGGGGTGTCCGGAGTACCCACGATCGACAGCGTCTGCGAAACCGGCGAATTCGTGGCTGGGTTCGCAAACGTCGAAATCGTGTGATCGCCGGCAGGCGTTGATGCGGCGATACTCAACGTAGCCGTCACCGTGACGACGGTACCGATCGGAAGACCGTTGAACTCACAGTTGGCCGTGGCACCGGCGAATCCGCAGTTGGTGCCGGACGGAGTGGATGACAACGCGGTCCATGACGCGCCGCCCACCAACGAGCCACCGATCTCAACACCCAAAGACTCCACGACAGCGTCCGTCGTGAATGTCGCCGTCACCGTGAGCGCGTCGCCAGGACTGACGGTGCTGGACGACAGGGTCAGCGAATCAGCGGTCGCCGCAGACACAGGAAGCGTCACTCCCAGCGCGAGCACGATGCCGGCAACGACGGCTACGGCAACCTGATTCCACCAACGCCCGCGGGAACGGGCCGACGGTGCGGAAAGTCGAGGCATTAGATGTTCTCCCGGGGACTGCGTACGAACGATCGCTCGGCATGGGGAAGACCGTCGGCCTCGCCTCAGCGCCGAGCGTATCAGGTGTCAACTATTGCGCCTACCTGTTGTTTTGTAAGACCAGAGCACTCTCGGCGCGAACCCCCTCTTACTCACGCGCGGTTGCGCTCACCACCGGTTGGCGGCACGCGATCGCTCACCCTGCCGGACCCGGGTTACCCCGCTCTATACGACGGACCTACGACCGGCCATCGATCGTTCAGCGAGCCATATCGTCCTGGTGAGCACGGCTATGGCTAGATCGAGCACCGAGTGCTTCCATGGCAGACCGCGCGGCTAGAGCAGACGGGCGGTGGTCCCGCGCACGTTCAGCTCGTAGGGCAGCGCGGACGGGATGCGGACCTCGTCCGGGGTGGTGAGCTTCGCCAGCACGGCATCCGCGGCGCGTTCCCCCTGCCCCAGCGGGAACTGGTCGACCGTCGTCAAGCGGAAGAACTCGCCGAGCTCGTGTCCGTCGATGCCGACGATGGACAGCTCCTCCGGCACGCTGAAGCCCAGGTCCCGCGCTGCGAGCAGTGCGCCGATCGCCATCTCGTCCGAGGCGGCGAAAACGGCGGTCGGACGCGGGCCGGGGCGTCCGAGCAGTTGCTTCGCGGCGCGGTAGCCACCCTCGACCGTGAAGTCCGCCGGCTCGAGGAACGCGTGGTTCAGGGGGATCCCGGCCTTCGCCAGGGCCTTCTCGAACCCCAGTCGACGGTTGGTGGGGATGTGGAAGTCGATGTCGAACTCGGGGTTGGCCCCGATGTGCGCGATGTCGGTGTGCCCCAGGCCGATCAGGTGCTCGGTCGCCAGCTGCGCCACCGCGACGTCGTCGACCGTGAGGGTGTCGAGCTTCGGGTTCGGACCGCCGATCGCGATCACGGGGAGCCCCAGGTCGAGGAGGAGCTGCGTCTCCTCCTCGTCGAGCTCGATCGACACGGCGATGACGGCATCCACGCGCTGCCGTCGGAGGAAGGTGTCGAACACGTGCCGACGCACGTCCTTGTCGGCGGTGATGTTGTAGAGCGTGATGTCGTAGCCGGCGCGCATCAGGGCGGCTGAGACGCCGGAGAGCACGGTGCTGAAGAACCACCGGTCGAGGAACGGCACCACGACGCCGACGTTCCGGGTGCGGCCGGAAGCGAGGCTCGACGCCCGTGAAGAGACGACGTAGCCGAGTGACTGCGCCGCCGCCTGCACGCGCTCCCGGGCGGACTCCGACACGTGACCGCGTCCGCTCAGCGCGCGCGAGACGGTCGCGGTCGACACTCCGGCGAGCCGGGCGACCTCATCGATGCTGGCCATGTGTTCCTCGAATGTGCTCCGGTCGCGATATGACATCCCCTGCGGCGCAGAGAGCTGTCATATCGCGACCGGAAGGGGCTCTCAGGCCTGGACGGCCGTGGTGTACCAGACGGCCGTGTCGACCGGGACGGCCGCTCCGTCGAACGGCTGGCTCTGCAGGATCACGACCGCGTTCGCCGGCAGCTCGATCGGTGCGGTGCCGAGGTTCGCGACCACGTGCACATCGCCACGTCGGAAAGCCACGGCGTCGGCCTCGGCCTCCTCCCAGACCAGCGATCCGGTGCCGAAGCCGTGCTCACGACGCCCGGCCAGCAGTCGCTTGTAGAGCGCGAGGGTCGACGCGGGATCGGTCTCCTCCACATCGCGCGCGTAGGACGCCCACTCGTCCGGCTGCGGGAGCCACGACAGGCCGGTGTCGTTGAAGCCGAAGGCCGGCGCATCCGCTTCCCACGGCAGCGGCACGCGGCATCCGTCGCGGCCGTAGCGCTCGCCGTGGGTCCGGAACCAGGTCGGGTCCTGACGGAACTCGTCCGGGATCTCCATGGCTTCGGGCAGTCCGAGCTCTTCGCCCTGGTACAGGTACGACGATCCGGGGAGCGCGAGCATCAGGGTGGTCGCAGCGCGGGCGCGGGCGAGACCGATCGCGGTGTCGGGCTTGTTCGGGGTGTTCGGTCCGATGCCCTCGCCCTGCGGGTTCTCGGCCGTGAGCGCCAGGCGGGAGGCGTGCCGCACGACATCGTGGTTCGAGAGCACCCACGTGCTGGGGGCGCCGACCCCGCCGAACTCGTCGAGCGACTCGCGGATGACATCGCGCAGAGCCTTCGCATCCCACGGCGTCATCAGGTAGGGGAAGTTGAACGTCTGGTGCATCTCATCCGGACGCACCCAGAGCGCGGTCTGCGTGAGCGTCGGCATCCAGGCCTCGCCGCACAGGGCGCGATCGCCGTCGTACTCGGCGAGCACGGTGTGCCAGTCGCGGTAGATGTCGTGCACGCCGTCCTGGCCCCAGTACGGCACGTTCGACTCGCCGCCGCCCATCGAGTCGGCATCGCTCGGGGGCGTGTAGTCGGGCAGGCCGTCGGCCTTGATCATGCCGTGGGCCACGTCGACACGGAAGCCGTCGACGCCGCGGTCGAGCCAGAAGCGCAGGATGGAGCGGAACTCCTCGCGCACCTCTTCGTTCGTCCAGTCGAAGTCGGGCTGCGTGGCGTCGAAGATGTGCAGGTACCACTGGCCGGGGGTGCCGTCGGCCTCGACGACACGCTCCCACATGCCACCGCCGAACACGGACTCCCAGTTGTTCGGCGGGAGTTCGCCGTTCTCGCCCTTGCCGTCGCGGAAGATATAGCGCGCGCGCTCCGGGCTGCCGGGTGCCGCCTTGAGCGCTTCCTGGAACCAGACGTGCTGGTCGGAGGAGTGGTTGGGGACCAGATCCACGATCACGCGGATGCCACGGGCGTGCGCTTCTTCGAGCATCAGGTCGAAGTCGGCGAGGGTGCCGAAGAGCGGGTCGACATCGCGGTAGTCGGCGACGTCGTAGCCGGCATCGCGCTGCGGGCTGGTCATGAACGGGCTCAGCCAGATCGCGTCGACGCCCAGTTCCTGCAGTGCATCGAGGCGGCTGGTGATGCCCGGAAGGTCGCCGATGCCGTCGCCCGAGGCATCCGCGAAGGAGCGGGGGTAGATCTGGTAGATGACGGCGCTGCGCCACCACTCGGAACCGGGGGCTGCGATCTGCTCAAGCTGTGCCATGCGGAACAGGCTACTGCAAACGCTTACATTCTTGCCAGGGCGGGAGTCGAATCGGTTCGGAGGCGCGCGCTTCGCGGAGAGCGTGCGGGCGTTTTGCATGAGGCCGTTCCGGATGCATGAGCTCCTCTCCCGCCGGGGTCATGCATCCGTTGCGGGATCATGCAGGTGTCGGGGACCGGGGTCGCGATGTCGGGAGTAGGGTGGCGGCATCCGAGGAGTGGAGGCTGTCATGGTTCCGGAGATCAACTACTGGGCGGTCCTGCTGGCCACCGCGTCGAGCATGCTCGTCGGCTCGGTCTGGTACGCCAGAGGAGTGTTCGGCACGCGCTGGTCGAAGCTCGCGAACGTGGACCTCGACAATCCCTCGGGCAACCCCGTGCTGGCGATCATCACCACGGTCATCGTGAGCTTCATCACGGCCTGGGTGCTCGCCGGAGCCGCCGTCATCGCCTGGCACTTCTACGGCGGATCGTACTTCTGGGGTGCGATCGTCACCGCGGTCACGCTGTGGGCGGGCTTCACGGCCGCCCGCTTCATCACGCACGACGCGTTCGAGGGCCGCTCGACCAAGCTGACCACGCTGAACATCGCGCACGAGCTGGTCACCGTCGTCGTGATGGCGCTGATCATCGGCGTCTGGCCGCCCGCACTCGGTTAGCACTCGCCGATCGGCGAGGGCGAAATGGCAATATATAGACTTTCGCCGCTTCTCGAGCAGCGACGGAACTGTCAGGCTCATGCCGTGACCTCGAGGTCGCCCGCGCGTCATCCCCCACGCGCGGTTCTGACCGAGGGGTCTCCATGTCCGGTTCTTCGCGTCGTTCGGTGCCGTGGATCGTCGCCGCCGCGCTCGTCGCCGCGGCCGTTCTCGCCGGCGCAGCCCCT